>JAGIXO010000059.1 GCA_026122915.1 Candidatus Electronema nielsenii
TGATGTCCATCGCCATCATTGCGGTCTTGATTGCTATGGTCGGGGTGATCAACACTATTCTGATGTCGGTCTTTGAGCGCTATCAGGAGATCGGCATTCTCAAAAGCATTGGTGCCATGCCAGAGGACATCTTCAAGCTGATTTGGATTGAGACTTTCATCCTGTGCCTGTTCGGCGGGCTGCTCGGCACGGTCATGGCCTTCGGGCTTTCGCAAATCACCGAGCTGCTGATTCGCAGGCTGCTGCCCTATGCGCCCACTGGTTCGCTGATTCTGCTTGATCTCAAGCTGATTCTAACGACCTTGGTGTCCGTGCTCCTGATCGGCCTGATCAGCGGCATCTATCCGGCCTGGAAAGCAGCACGAGTCAGACCGCTTGAATCCATCCGCAACGAAATGAGCTGAACGCAATGACCAATGCTATCTCCATCTCAGCCCAGAACCTGACCAAGGTCTATCGGCGCGGCACTGAGGAAATCTTTGCCGTCAACAACATCTCGCTGGAGATCAAGACTGGCGAATATGTTGCCTTCATCGGACCATCCGGCTCTGGTAAGACCACGCTCATCAACATCCTCGGCTGCTTGGACAATCCCACCTCAGGCAGTCTTATCATTGCCGGGCGCACGATCTTCGGGCAGAAGAAAGCTGTTTCTGAACGCGAGCTGACCAAGGTGCGCAGAGAGCTGTTCGGCTACATCTTCCAGAAATTCTATCTCATTCCCACCCTCAATGTTCTCGAAAACGTGCTGCTGCCCTGCACCTTTTACCGGAAAGATGCCACGGATGATTATGCTGCGGACCTGCTCCACTCGCTGGGCATGGAAAAGCGGATGACGCATCTGCCGGGACAACTTTCCGGCGGTGAAATGCAGCGGGTGGCTATCGCACGCTCGCTGATCAACAGGCCGAAGATTCTGCTTGCTGATGAACCCACTGGCAACCTTGACTCTGCCCGCAGCGAAGAAATCAGCCACGTCCTGCACGAACTCAATCGCAAGGAAGGACTGACCATCATCCTTGTCACTCACAACCCGGCCTTGGCAAAGACTGCGGATAGGATTGTCGAGCTAAAGGATGGAAAGGTTCTCTGAGGGCAGGTTGCATAGCTGAAGCAGCATAAATTGAACCTGAATGTCATTCCGAGCAACGCGAGGAATATTCTCGTCACCCTTGGCGTGAGATTTCTCGCGTTGCTCGGAATGACAGATACGACGGTTCAAATTATCTTGCTTTGGCTATATAGTGGACTTCCTGCATACGCCTCACATTGAGCGATACTATCAACAGGGCGGACGCAGGGGTCCCCCGCCCCTTGTATCTTGTTTGTTGTGGTGGTTAGCTGCCAGCACACGAGTCGGGGAGAGCTTGTGGCCGCCCCTAAGGTTCCAACCTTGATGCGTAGATGAAGAAGCCCCCCGGCTCACTTTCACGCCAGCGACAACACTGAACGGTAGCCAAGGGGAAAACCCTGCATGCACAAGGCAAGTGGGCGCGATTGGCGGATTGATTTTCTTTCCAAAGGTGCTGTCATGTTCTATCTCGGTATTGATGTTGCCAAAGCAAAATTGGACTGCTGTCTTCTGCTGGATGAAGCAGGGCGGCAAGAGCGGGCCTGCGGTCAGGGTCACAGACAACGCGGTTTATACTGTGAGCGGCAGTGAGCAGCCTGCCTGCGTGGCCGTGGACGGCTACGCAGGCAGGCTCGTGGATGTGGTGCAGGTTGTGGGGTAGAGGCGCGCCGTGCCGCTCCTGACTGACGACACCCTGTTCAATGGTCGGGTTATCTGCCGCCAGCACCGCGACGGCTACCGCTTCTCGGTCGATGCGGTGCTGCTGGCGCATTTCTGCTGCCCGACGGAGCGGGATAGGGTGCTGGACATCGGCTGTGGCTGCGGGGTGATCAGCCTGATTCTCTGCCACCGCTTTCCACAGCTGCGCCTCACCGGGATAGAGCTGCAACCAGCCTTGGCCAAGCTATCGCAAAGCAACGCTGAGGCGAACGGCTGGCAGGAACGTTTCATCGTGCAAGAAGGCGACCTGCGCCAGATCAGGCAGTCATCCAGCCGGAGTCCTTTGACTTAGTGATCAGCAATCCGCCCTATTACCAGCCCGGCAGCGGCAGAATCAATAAGGAAGATGAATGCGCCATCGCCCGGCACGAGCTGACTGCCGACCCAGATGCAGTGCTGACAGCAGCGGCCTTTGCAGTCAAGAACCGAGGCGCATTCTGCTGCATTTACCCCGCAGAACGACTGGCGACAGTGCTTGCTGTGATGACAAGCAAACGTCTGGTTCCCAAACGCCTTCAGCCGGTTTATAGTTATCCTGAAGATGCTCAAGCGCGCTTAGTGCTGATTGAGGCGGTGAAAAATGGCGGCGAGGGGTTGCGGCGTTTCCTGCCGCCGCTGTATATCTATCAGCACAAGGACGGGCCGTATTCGCCGGAGCTGGAGAGGATGTACGAAGACTGACTTCCGTCGCCCCGCCCACATGTCGCGTCCCGTTGAGAAGGAGCTGCCCCTTGTTACAAGGGCAAGAATGATGAATTAAAAAGGAGCATAATGCCTGATTTAGCCGCCACCTGCGTCATCGGCGACATTCACGGATGCAGCCAAGCTCTGGCCGAGCTGCTGGCTCTGGTCGAAGACCGGTCAGAGTCGTTTGTCTTTCTCGGTGACTATATCGACCGAGGTCCAGATTCTAAGGGTGTGATCGACCTGATCTTAGCTTTTCGCAAAAAGCATCCGCAGACCATCGTCCTGATGGGCAATCACGAGATGATGCTGCTCGATTACCTTCAGGGCCATGACGAAAATTTCTTTCTTAATGCGGGCGGCGCAGAGACCTTAGTCAGCTACGGTCTCTCCCCGGATGCAACCCCAGAGACAGTGCAGGCACAGCTGCCGCCAGAACATCTGACCTTTCTTAATAACCTGCCGATCTTGTGGGAAGACCAGCACGGTATTTACGTCCATGCTGGTTTAGAGCCGGGTGTGCATCTCAGTCGTCAGGTTGCCGCGTGTTGCCTCTGGATCAGAGATGATTTTATCCGCAGCCTGCACCGTTTCGAGAAACCGGTGATCTTTGGCCACACGATCTTCAAGAAGCCGCTGGTACAGCGCAACAAGATCGGCATCGACACCGGCGCGGTCTATGGCGGGCGATTGACCGCTCTGCTCCTGCCACAGAAAGAATTTGTCTCTGTTGCAGTGGAGCGGCAATCAGATTTGCCAGAATTCCTTGGTGATCAAGAGGGCTTGTTCCAAGGACGGGCAATCGGCCTGACTGTGAGCAAGCTGCTCCGCCTTTTCCGCTGAAAGATTAACCGGCCAGTCGCAGTCAATGGGTTGGCCGGAAAGCTCTGCCAGTACCGCGAGCGCACCGTCTCGCATTGCGGTCAGATCATAGCCGCCTTCCAGCGTCACTAACACCCTGCCGCCAGAGACTTCCTCCGCCACTTCGACCATTTTGCGGGTCATGTAGGCGATGCCCTGCGGTGTTACTCGCATATCACCGAGCGGATCGCCTTTGCAGATGTCAAAGCCGCAGGAGATCAGAATCAGCTCTGGCTGGTACTGCCGCGCCACCGGAACAACCAGTTCGTTGAAAATACGGGCATATTCCAAATCACCCTGACCGCCGGGTAGTGGGACATTGACTGTATAGCCCTCGCCTTTGTCCGTGCCGTTCTCCAGCGCGCTGCCGGTGCCGGGGTAATAAGGATATTTGTGGACAGACAGATACAGCACTTCTTTCATCTCGTGAAAGCTCTCTTGGGTGCCGTTGCCGTGGTGCAAATCCCAATCAATAATCATGATCCGCTGGAGGCCCAGTTCTTGCATGGCCCAACGGGCTGCTACCGCCACGTTGTTATAAAGGCAGAAACCCATCGCGTTTTCCCGTTCCGCATGATGGCCAGGAGGCCGCACCAAGCAAAAGGCGTTGTCAATCTCGCGCCGGACAATGCTGGCGATGCCGTCTGTCAGCGCACCAACAGCCAAGCAAGCTGCCTCGTTTGAGCGGGGTGAGGTGTGCGTGTCAGGATCAAGAGCCATCAGCGCGTGGCCTTGAGTGGCCGTTACTCGCCGCACTAAGTCTTCGGAGTGATTGAGCTGAAGTGTCTCCGCCGAAACCGGTTTGAACTGCGGATAGACAAAACGGCTGCCGATATTCTCCTTGTTCAGCGCATCATAGATTACCCGCAGCCGATCAGGCGATTCAGGATGCCCGTAGCTAGGCTGGTGCTGCAAAAAAAGATCATCCTTGTATATTGCTGTCCTGCGCATTGCGAATTCTCCTGCAATCATATAGTTGCTCTTCCGTGATTATCATATCCATGCGCTGATCATGGGCTTCTGTCGGCACTTCTTTCACCAATTGCAGCTCATAGGCTAACCCTATTTTATACGCTTGCGGGGCGTTTTGAGCAAGAAAGCGATCATAGAAACCACCGCCATAACCGAGCCGTCCGCCGTACCGATCAAACACCGAGCCAGGAACAAGGGCTATGTCAATGGTGGCAGGATCAATAACTGCCTGTTTTTTCTGCTCTTGAGTCGGCTCCAAAATGCCGAAGCAGCCCGGCTTCAGTTGGCTTACTGGATCGGTGATGCGCACGGCCAACAGTTGAGATTCCTTGCGCAGCGTGAGCGGCACTGAGACCTTTTTGCCAACAGCAAGGAAATGCTCAATGAGCGGCAAGGTTTCCACCTCGCTGCGAAAATGGACGTACATGAACAGATGCTGCGCCGCTGTTAGCAAGCGATGCTCTGTTAGCTGGGCGAAAATGCGACGGCTGTTTTCGCAGCGGAGAGCTGGGTCAAGCTGGTCGCGGGCAGTAAGTTTCGCTTGGCGGATGGTTGTTCTGGCCGAGGTATTCATGTTTGGCATCTTGCCCTTGAATAAAAAAAATCGCAAGCCCCAACGTAAAGATTCTACCGGCTGTTCAAGTTACACACCGCATCATGGAAATACGGCCTGAACTGCCGAATTTTGGTGTTTTCGCGGCTCGGATGCACTCGGTTAGTCAGCAGCACTATAATGAGTTCTTTTTCTGGATCGATCCAAAACGAAGTGCCGGTAAAGCCAAGATGACCGATGCTGGCTGCTGAAAAATGCCTACCGCTGCTGGAGGCTATAGCAGTTGGCGTGTCAAAGCCAAGACACCACGTTTGCTCAGGAAGCTGCCGCTGTAAACCTTGCGGTAAATATTCCGACCAAGAGCAGCCGATATCTCTGCCTTGCCAGCCGTCTAAGATCGCCCCACAGAGATGCAGCACCCCCGTTGCTGTACCAAACAAGCCCGCATGACCAGCCACGCCGTGCAGCAGCCAGCAATGCTCATCATGCACCTCGCCTTTGATCATCCTGCCTCGCCATGAACACAACTCAGTGGCTGCGCACCGCGCTTGCTCCTTCACATCATGAAGATAGAACAGCTCCTTTTCTAACCCCAGCGGAGCGGTAATCCGTTCGCGGAAATTGGCCACCAAGTCCTTGCCAGTCAGCTCTTCAGCCAGATGACCGAGCAGAATAAAGCCAAGGTCGCTATACAGACAACGGCTGGCCGAGGGATAAGCCAGCGGTTCATCAAAAATAAGACGAAGCAGCCGGGCCTTGTTCTCGTGGCTCTGCACTGGCGCGAACTCCCGAAACCAAGGCTGATACGCGGCAAAGCCAGAGGAATGCGAGAGCAGACTGCGCAGCGTTATCTGCTTTTTATCCGACGGGACAGCTTCTTGCAAGAGATCAGCAAGAGTATCATCAGGCTGAATTTTGTTTTCTGCAAAAAGGCTGTAATAAATCAGGGTGGTTGACAGTGCTTTGCTCAGTGAAGCCAGATCGAACAAGGTGTCAGCAGTCATTGCCGATAGGTTGTGACTGTCCTTATTACCTGCGGCAGCTAACCAAATTTTGCGGTCTGCGCCGCTGCCGCAGGACACCGCTGCTGTTGCTCCGGGAAAGACCTGCTCCTTGATGCCCCGCTCCAAGAGCTGCTTGAGAATGTTTTCCATAACCGAATGTTAATAACTCTGTTGATAACGTGTTAGTAAAATGTTGATAACTTTTATTCCCCCAACACTGAACAAGTTGTTAAGAAAGTTATCAACACTCAAAGTCGTTAATAATCAACAACTTTGGTAGCTTTTCAACAAATCAACAGACTTAATAATAACAAAAGAAATTTATATATAAACAATCTTGCTATAAAAGAAGAAAGCCTGTTCAAAACAGTGAGCGCACAGTCCGAAAACGAAAAGGCCCATGATCAGTACGATCACGGGCCTTTGTTCAGCTCTTGCGCTTGCGGTACAGAACAGCGGCTACCACCAGCAGACGGTTTTATCAGCAGCGAAAATTTTGCTGACTAACTCGTCGTAGTTAGGTTTCTCACCGTAAAGCTTGAATTCATCCGCCTCACGGTCACGGTTGAGAATTTCAACTAAGGTTTTCACATCGTCGTTCGGCTCGGAACGATATACTTGGAGCATTTTCATGTGTTCCTCCTCGTCTTATTCCGCACAGGCAGGCGGCGGCGTGTTGGTCTGTTTCAGTAAGCCGTAGGGGATGATGACATCAGCATCACGCATCCGCTCGCCCAGTTCTTGCAGGTTGATTTCGGTAAGCGACACCTCTTCTGGCAGATTGTCAGGCGCAGGCGCACCGCAAGTGAAAACCTCGCCTTCCATGTCCCCTATCCAAGCGATGTTCTCGGCCATATAGGTAGAGAACTTGGGGAACTCACCGTTCATAATCACCGGATAGCCGTAATGGTTCTCCACGGCCAGTCCCAGTGCTGAACGGATGCCGTCGTTGTACGTGCGGTTGGCGATGAGGATATATACTTTCAACGATTCCATTGCAGGCTCCTTATAAAACGATGTACTTGCCGCATTCGTCCAGCAGCGCGCCGTGGAATGCCTGAGTTCTCATCTGCTTGGCAGTCAGACCGGCAGGAATATCCTTAGCCGAATCATAACCTTCGCAGGTATAGCTGTCTGCACAGATGGCAATATCTTCCTCACCGCACAGTTCAGCTAACGGCTTGAAACGGGCATCCTTGGTCAGATGAACGGACTTGTAGGTGAAGAATATCATCGGCTTCTTGCCTGCTCGTACCGCAGCTTCAGCAATCCCCACCACATGCGTCATGTTCTGGGGAGAGGTCACAAAAATAGCTAATTTATTCGGATCAGCAGCCATTGGGCTTGTCCTCCTTGGCGTAGTTGTGAATGCTTGAATCAGCTCAGGCGGAACTCAGCCTTTCTGAACAAAGAAGCTTATGTAACCAGTCTGCTCTTTCTCGCCCAGATACTCATGGCCAGAGCGTGAACACCAGCCAGGAATGTCGTTGCGTGAGCCAGGATCAGTACCGTCGATCTGGAGAATTTCGCCAGTTTTGATCTTACCGATTTCTTTCTTCGTGCGCAGCAGCGGCATGGGGCAGCTCAGGCCCTTTGCATCCAGAACTGCTATCGGGGTCAGTCCATCAGGTGCGGTCTTCACGTCACTCATTTTGATCTCCTGTGTTTGAAACAATGAAAAGAGAGAAATAAAAAATACTACAGGCTGAACTGCCTCTGATAAGGCTCTTTTTCAGCACTTATAACTCAACAAGGTTTGTTCTCTATAACGAATAGCGTCCCTTCTGTCAAGCTATAATGCAGGGTAAATTGCAGGCTACTTCGATTCAATTCTTTGAAATCAAGGAAGAAAAGAAAAATCAACCGTGCTGTAGCTCAGAGCAGATACGCGGTCAGGCTGCAAAAAAACTGTACAAGCGGTCTGATAAATTCTACAATAGGAAGCCAATTCAGCCTATGGCTGCACCTTTTATGCGCAAATTGAAAAAACAAACCGGGCGAACATAGTAGGCTACGGTTCTCAAAAATATTTTAATGAAGAGGAGGAACACCAATGAGCGAGGCAAGTTTCTTAGGTAAAATCAGAAGACTGTACAAGCAGGTCTGCGAGACCGAATGGGAGGCCAACATCACCGGGGTGATCATTGCCCTGCTCAGTATCCTGATGATGGTCTGGTGGCGGCCTTGGGGCGCAGTGGGAGCGATCCGCAACTGGGGCGATTGGATACTGTACGGGCTGCATTTGTACAGTGAGGCACCTAAATCACCACTGGTTGATTCCGGCTCAGTGATAGGCATAGGCTTTCTCGGCGGTGCCTTTCTTTCGGCCTTTGTCGGTGGCCAATTTGCCTTCCGCTTTCCCCCGTACCGCGAGGCGGTCAAAGGAGCCATTGCAGGTATTCTTATGGGTGTTGGTTCAACCTTAGCTGGTGGCTGTAATGTCGGCGGCATGTACAACGCCCTTGGTAACTTAGCTGCCAACGGCTTCAGTATGTGGCTGGGCATCGTGGCTGGAGTCATCCTCGGCCTCTGGCTGCTGTATAAGGAGATGGAGCATATCACTTGGGGATCAAACGGCGCGTGGACCATTGAGCTGCCGCGCATTGTTCAGACCCTGCTTGGTTTGGCAACATTACTCGCCCTGATTGCCGGAGCACGCTGGTACAGTGGCTATGCAGGCGAGGGTGATGTGAAGTACATCGCTTCGCTGTCCGGTGTGCTGTTGCTTGCTGCTGGTCTTGGCTATTCTATGCACCGGGGCCGCTGGTGCATGATCCAAGGCTTCCGCGAGCCGCACATGACCGGCGACTGCACCTTGGCTAAATCGGTGGCCTTGTCCATCTTCATCCTCGCCATTGGCGGTGCGGTGGTCAAGTATGCTGTGCCGATGCGCTTTGAAGGCGCACCGCTGCTGGACCCGACCTATTATGTCCGTGGCACGTTCGGCTGGGGCGGCGTGGTCGGCGGTTTCCTCTTTGGCTTAGGCGGAATGTTAGCTGGTGGCTGCGGTTCCGGCACTCTTTGGCGTGTTGGTGAAGGCCAGCTCAAGCTCTGGATTGTCGTCCCGTTCTTTGGTATTGCCAATTCATTGATGGACAAGTTGTTCAAAGCCTATGAGTTTGAAAAAAATGGCTACTTGGGTCGCAAGATATTCATGCCTGAAGTAATGGGCTACAGCTGGACTTTGGGCATAATTGCCTTTATGATGGCTCTCTGGTATGTGGTTGTTACGTGGAATGAAGACAGCAACAAGCTGATCGTACCGATGTGATCGTACATCAACGGCCAGATTGGTGAGAAATCAATCGCAGTGTCCTTGTTTGGGCATTGCGATTTTTTTATTGCAAAGAAGTTCAGTATCCACCCTTGTAAAAAAGGGTGATGGCGGAAGATACAATCAAGGATGAATACAATGAGCAATGAAATTAAAATAGTGGTGATCAAAGACAGCTATATCGAGCTGTGTAGCCTTTTAAAATTGGAGAGCATGGCTGACAGTGGTGGTGAAGCCAAGCAAATGATCAGCGAGGGTTTAGTGCGCGTCAACGGGGAAGTAGAAACCAGAAAGCGCAAAAAAATCTGCACTGATGATGTGGTTGAATGCAGGGGCAAGCAAGTGCGGGTAGTCAATGCGGCTTAAGCCGCTGCTCGATGAGATTTAGGTGAAGATTGATCTTGTTGGCTGGTGCTTGTAATCTATCCTACAGCACTGCGGCGGCAGTGCTGCAACGAAGGATGGTCGCGACATACTGGTATGTATTGTAAAAACTATTCAGGATGTATTGTCAGAACATGCTTTAGTATGTTTTTTTGGGAAGGTGGGAGGAGGAACTGCGCAGACTCGTCTGCACTATAAAAGGTGCATGGAATGCACCATGATAGGCTTGTTTTTCATATCAAACAGATATATCACGGATAACTGCCGTTCCATACGCAAAAACTTCAAAGACTTGGTTCGGGCTTATAAAGCCTTTGTTTACAGCAACACGATAATCAT
>JAGIXO010000006.1 GCA_026122915.1 Candidatus Electronema nielsenii
GGCGCGGCGCAATTCATGCAAACGTAGTAGCCCTGCGATTCTTTTTTGATGTCGTAGGCCAGCTTTTTGATGCCCCAGCGGCTGATGTCGATCACTGTGCCGCCGTCGCCGGTAACAATGGCAGCAGTGCGGTCAATGATTTCAGTGAACTGCGTGTCGCCCAAGCTGGGGCGCATAATCCAAGTTATTTCGTAATGACGCATGATTCCTCCTCGTGGTCATGTGGCCCTCGCTGCGTTCCTTGTGGAGAGCGAGAAGGGAGTGAAAAATAAAAAATGACAGCCAGATTGCTGTCTGATGAAATTGCGAAATATAGCATTGCCTCGGCGGCAGTGTCAACAGAAATAACCATCAGCTGGCCCGATCCGCAGTGACCAGCTCGGCATACAACCCATGCTGTTTGAGCAGCTCCTCATGGCTGCCCAGTTCGGTTAATCTGCCCTGAGAAAAAACCGCAATCCGGTCGGCTTGACGAACAGTGGACAAACGGTGAGCAATCACCAGCAGGGTTCTGCCTGCAAAACCACTGCGCACGGCCTGCTCCAGCATTTGCTCGGCCTCGCTATCGACGGAGGACGTTGCCTCGTCGAGAATCAAAACAGCTGGGTCACGACAGAGAACACGGGCAAAAGCAAGCAGCTGTTTTTCCCCAGCAGAAAGATCAAGGCCGCCTTCCCCGATGCGGGTGTCTAAGCCCTGTGGCAGCCGGGCAATGAACGCATCTAAGCCAGTGCGGACCAAAAGTTGATAAACTTCTGAACGGTTCAGGTGCGTGTCTTGTCGGATATTGGCCAGCACGGTGTCCGGTTCAATCAGCGGGTCTTGCAGTACCAAACCGATTTTGCGGCGCAGAGTTTGCGGAGCAAATTCGCGCAAATCGTGACCATCCAGCAAAATGCGGCCAGCGGCAGGATCATAAAATCGAACTAAGAGGCTGACCAAGGTTGTTTTACCCGCGCCGGTGGGACCCGTAATGGCGATGGTTTCCCCGGCTTTGATGTGCAGATCAACCTCCCGCAGCACAGTTTGGCTTCCTTCTCGCTCCCCGCCGTTTTCGTCCTCTTCCTGATAGGCAAAGCTGACCTGCTCAAAGCGGATATCGCCTTTAATTCGTTCGCCATCTAAGGGTACGGCAGGCTCCATAATGCTGCCAGAAATGTCGAGCAGCTCGAAAATTCGCTCTGCTGAAGCTAAGGCCGACTGCACCACCGAATATTTGCGGGCGATTTCCTGCATAGGCTGAAAAAAAAGACGCATGTAGGCGAGAAAAGCGGTTAATTCACCCAGCGTCAACTGCTGCCGCAGCACCTCGCCGCCGCCGTACCAAAGAACAGAGGCCGTAGCCAAGGCGGAAAGTGCTTCGGTCAGCGGCATGAAAGCCCCAAAGATTCGAATCAGATGCAGGTTGCGCTCTAAATAAACTTGGTTCAGTTCGCGAAATTTGCTCATGCTGTCGGATTCTCGCGCATAAAGCTGGAGGACACTGACCGCAGAAATCTGCTCCTGAAGAAAAGCATTAACCACCGCTAACTGACTGCGGATGGCTCGGAAACCCTCGCGGGCGATCTTAGAAAAAAAGAGGGTGAGGGCTAAGGAGAGCGGTAGGAAAACGGTCATGAGCAAAGCTAACCGGACATTGGTCAGATAAAGCACAGCCAAGATGCCGACTAATTTGAGAATATCGTTGAATATCGTCACCATGACCAATGTGAACATCTCGTTCATATTCTGGATGTCATTGGTCAGCCGAGTTACCAAGCGGCCTGCCGGATGAGCGTGAAAAAAAGCCAAATCTAAAGAAAGTAGGTGGCTAAACAGGCTCCTACGCAGCTTCTGCATCACGGACTGGCCGATATATTCCAGCAGCATCACTTGGGCAAAGCCTGTGGCAAAGGCAACAGCAGCAGCAAGGCCGTAAAACAGGGCGATACGGAACACGCCGTTTAATCGCGCACCAGCATCACCCTCAACGGTCATGAAGGAGTCAATCGCCCGCTGAAGTAACTGCGGCTGTACCACAGCAGCAGCGGTGATCAGGAAGGAGAGTATCATGCCGCCAATAATGCTGGCTCGATATTCCCAACACTGAACGATAATCCGCCGCCAGAGACGAAAATCGGAGACTCGCCCGACCTTACTCTCCTCAAAGGAGCCGAAACTGCGCACCTGCGGCCTCCTTGCCCTGCTGCCTGCGGGCGGTTTCCTGATAAAAGACATTTCGGGCTAACAGCTGCTCGTGGCTTCCGTGATCAACAATTCGGCCTTGATCAAGAATCAGCACCTGATCTGCCTCAGCGAAAAACCGTAGCTGATGGGAAATCACCACCAGCGTTTTTCCTTGCTGCTGGGCGCGGAGCGCGGCAAAAACCTGCTGCCCGGTTTCCGCGTCTAAGGCAGAGAGGGCATCATCAATAATCAAGATGGGCCGGTCAGCCAGCAAGGCGCGAGCCAAAGCGATTCGTTGCTTTTGGCCACCAGAAAGCCGCAGCCCTTTTTCGCCAATCCTCGTCTGGTAGCCCTCAGACATAGCGATAATTTCGGCATGAATTCCTGCAAGTTTAGCTACCTGTTCAATTTTTTCCTGCGAAGCCTCTGGTTTGGCCAAACTGATGTTTTCTTCTACGGTGCCGGAGAAGAGCGCGGTATTTCTGCCTACATAACCGATATGCCGCCGGATTAAGGCCGGATCAAGCTGGTTCACATCATGCCCGGCAAACAGGAAGGTGCTGTCTGCAACCGGATACTGCCGAAGCAGCAGATGACAGAGTGTGGATTTGCCAGAGCCAGTTCTGCCAGTGATACCAAGGAGGCCTGGCCCAATTTCTAAATCAATTTGGCTCAACGCGGGCGTGACCGTGCCGGGGTAGGAAAAGTGCAGTTTTCGCAAAGAAAGATGCGGCAGGCTCTGAAGAATAATCGCGCTACCCTGCGCCTCCTTATGCAAACTGCGGGTGAGAGTGGATTCAGCGGTGAGCAGGTGACCTATTCGACCCAATGAGGTCAGGCTGCGGCGGATGAGACCAGTGGCCCAGCCCACTGTGGCTAAGGGCATGGCCAGCATGGCAAAATAGGTAATGAACGCGACAAACTCGCCGAGACTAATAGCTTGGCTGATCACCATGTTACCGCCGGAATACAGCACAAGCAAAGTGCCGATGCTGCCGGTGAGCATGGACACTGGCAGCAGTAGGCCCTGCATCACCGCTGTTTTCATGTTGAAGGCCACATACTCTTTGCCCAACTGCTCAAAATCTCGAATCTGCTGTTCCTCTCGGGTGCAGCTTTTAATCAGGCGGATGGAAATCAGCGTGTTGCGGGCAAATTCAGTCAAGAGACCAAATTGCTCCTGCACCCGACTAAAACGCCGGTGCAATTCACGCGAGAGCAGCCAAGCACAGATTGCCAGCAGCGGCAGCGGCAGAGCGGCGGTTAGAGTCAGCGGCGGACTGATATGAAGCATGAACAGCATCGCAACCGAAGACATTACGGCTACATCGGCAGCAGCAGCTAATCCCATGCCAAAACCCATCTGAACCGCAGTCAGATCATTGGTGGCGTGAGCCATGATTTCGCCAGGCGGTCGGCGGTCGAGAAAGGTCTGATCCATGCGCAGCACGTGAGCAAAGAGCTGATCGCGCAGGTCGGTTTCTAAATATCTGGAAAAACCGATGAGCAGGGTGCGCCAGAAATAGCGAAGCAGACCGGTGAGTACGGCAGTCAGCAAGATACAGAGGCTGAGGAAAAGCAGTCGCCTATCGGTAGCACTGCCCTGAGCCAGCTCATCAACTCCGATTTTTAGGTAGCGGGGGATGGTGAGATAAAGCAGGTCGCTGGCCAGCATAGCCGCAAAACCGCCTAACAGCCGAAGGCGGAAACGACGGAAAACCGGTAAGGTCAGTCGGAGTACAACACGTATTGAAAGTGGATGAAAAGCCTGCTGGAGCGCAGGCTCCGGTTTACGGGAATCCATAGGATAAACAGAGAAAAACGAAAAGAAGGCTATGCAAGCCCGATCGGGCGATTTTTTCTACTCATCTACGGTCGGTTTGCTCATTCGTTGAGCAAACCGCGTACCGCATTCAGCAGTTCGTCCATAGAAAAGGGCTTGGCAAAGGCTAAATGTGCGCCCAACTCCAAGGCTGCTGGTAGATAGGTCTCTGGCCCAATCCTTCCCCCACCAGAAATGGCAATGATCTTCATCCCCGGAAATTGCTTTTTGATGTAGCTGATAGTCTCCATCCCCTCTTTTTCTGGCATAATCAAATCAGTGATTACCAAATCAAAAGGCTGCTTTTCCAAGAGCCGCTGCCCTTCGCGGCCATTGGGAGCCGTGACAGCGGCGAACCCTGCCAGCTCCATCGAGCGCGAAAGCAGCGATAGAATCTGCTCGTCGTCATCCATGATCAATATTTTGCGCATTTCTGTCTCCTCCTCTGTTGAACGCAGCCAGTCAGCTCCTCGTCAGCGATGCTTCTGTAAGCATTATACAGCGATTTTTATGAAATCCGGTTGCGAAAAACACGCTCACGGAAGAAACTCACTAATTTTTCCTGCCGCCGCACAGTCTCAGCCTGCTTGGCGACCAACTCAGAAGGACCGTTTTTGCGCACTGACATCATGTAATCAATGTTTGGAGCAAAGCGATTGTCCAAATACCAAGCGAAGAAGAGGCCAAAAAGCAATCCAGGCGGCATGAAACCTTCTTCGCCGTTGACAGTGCGGGCATAAAGCCGCCGCTGCTTGGGCGAACGCACCATCTGCGCCAGTTGGAGATATTCGTCCAATTCGTCCAAGGAGAGGAAGCTGTTCAGCTCCTGCTGCTCGCGGACCATCAGCCAGTAGATGCGGCCTGCTTGTAGCTCGCGGAAAAAGACTGGCTCAAGGTGTTTTTCTTGGCAATAGTTGCCGAGCAGCGACTGGCCTAAACCGACTAACAGCGGCATCTCTAAGCGGGCGATGTCCTCCGCCTGATCCTGACGAATTTTAATACAGCCATCCTCTGGATCGTAGAAAGAAAAGACGTTATCCCATTGCTGGCTACGGCTCCAGCGAGCGGTGCTGACCAAGCTGATCCCGCGCACCGAACTAAGGTGAGCAGGATGAATATCCGCGTGTCGCCAGAGGATTTCAGCGGCAGCAGTAGCTAACTGTTCACGGTCAGCGGCTTCTAACTCCTTGGGCTGTTCAGAAAGTAAGCTAATCTGCCGGAACGCGAGCGTTCCTACAATCCGACTGATCTCCTCAGAGCGAATACAGGGCAGCAGTCGGTCTGTGCAGATGTTCACCGGATGTTGAGCGATTACCGCGCTCCGACGCACTGTGGGTGGTAGCGGGGTAGTCAAGAAACCGCTGGTACGCAAAGCCCACAAGCCACGCACTGCCGAGGCTAATGCTGCTGGATCGTGCTGAACAATATGCTCCCGTCGGAGCATGTCCTGCGAAAAAATACGGCCTTGTACCGGTTCAAAGCCCAGCTCGCGCACTCGCTCGCTATCAACGTAGATCGGCTCCTTTTTCTCCAAGGCGTAATTCTGCAAAACAGAGCCGGGAATATCTGCCAGATCAAGGGTAAGAACATGCGAGAACAGATTCTGAATGCCACCGGGGATGTTGTGATCATAAGCCCGGATCAGATCAGAGACATAAAATCGCTTCTCCGGCGCGTCTAAGGTGGCATCGGTCTCGCCCTGCTGCACCCAGATGTTGGCGACCAGCAATTTAAGAGCGTTATTGTTCGCTCGGATCAACTCAGCGAGGCCCGGCACTTGCAGAATGGGAATGATCGAAGTGTAGAGGCTACCCGGCGCGAGAATAATAATGTCCGCCCGACGCAGCTGCTCGGCAGCTTCATCAGGGAGCTGTGGTTCTTCTGAAAAGCGCACTGTCACTTGCTCGACCGGACAGCCTCGTTCAGCGGCCCCGGCCTTAGCTTCACCCGTGACCAAGACCCCATTTGCATACAGCACTTGGAGCTGGGCAGGCGTGGCAGTGCAGGGCAGCACAGCCTGACGGCCTGCGCCAATGGCCAAGGCCAAATCAGAGATACCTTCCAAGGTAGCAGTTTGGAGCCGCTTTTGGTTGGCGATCAGCTCGGTGGTGCGGAAAAAGGAAGGCAGCTTGCCGTAAATCGCTGCTGCAATCAGCAAATTACCGCAGCACTGGGGCCGCTGAAGAGCAGTCTTCATCCGCTGATCCGTAAACAATCGCCGTACTAAATCAGAAAGATACCCTGCTAACGGTACGGGGAGAGCTTCCGGCGAGGCCCCGCTCTCCTGCCAAAGCTGCTCGGCAGATTCCGGTGATCTGTTGAAGCGGCAATTGAACAGGCGGTGCAGGATGGCAGCGGTCTCAGCTGCCTTTTGATCATCGAGACGATACTGATTTTTCAGGCTGGAGCTGCGTACCGAGGAAAGCAAAACATGTCGGAGATCACCGAGACCGATCAGCGGGAAGTCCTTGAGCATTTCACCGGTGGAGCCGCCATCGTCCGTGACGCAAACAATGCTGCACAGATGAGGAAAGATTTCCTTGAGGCCAGAAAAAGGGGTCTCACGCCATTCTGGTCGCCGCGAGTCACCGCCCACGATCTTAGACAAACCAGTGCCACCGCCCAGCGCAACCACTCGCAGGCCGCTCACATCAAAGCCACGCAGTCCATCAGCTAATTGCTGCCACTCTCGACCACAGCCCAGCATACCCGGCATCAAGGGCGGTTCTTCGCCTAATGCAAGTGAGAATACCCGTTCTGTCAAGCTGCCTGCGCCGAGGAAATCCAAGGGGGCAAACCGCTTCTTGGTGAGTCCCTGCAAGACCTCTTGCAGGAAGCTAATCTTGTTCTCCGCCATCATTCATCCCGTGGTTCAGTGATTTTTCCTGTCTGCGCTATGGTTGAGCCATGCCTGATGTATGCCTGAACCATACCTTGGGTATGCTTGAACTATAGCTGAACTATGCTTGGAGCATACCTGATGTATGCTCCAAGCATAGCAACGAGGCGTTCAATATGTTCGGCGGGCGGTTTATGTAAAGGGCGAAAGATTTTTCGCCCCTACGATCACAGCCCCGTCTCTTCCATCTGCTTACGTACTGCCTCAACTGACTCGCTCAGAGCTTGCCGCTCGTCATCGGTGAGCTGAAATTCAAGAATGCGCTCCACGCCTTTTTCGCCCAATACTACCGGCACCCCGAGGAAGCAGCCAGCAATGCCGAATTCACCGTTCAAATAAGCGGCGCAAGGCATTACGCGGCGGCTGTCAGTCAGCACAGCCTCGGCCATTTCGATAGCAGCAAGGCCTGGGGTGTAGAAGGCACTGCCTGTTTTCAGATGATTGACGATCTCGCCGCCTCCGTGCTGGGTACGGTGGACAATCTCGGCGATTTTTTCCGCAGGCAAGAGGTCACTGATCGGTACACCGGCCACATTTGCCAGCCGCACAAGGGGCAACATTTTGTCACCGTGGATGCCCATCACTAAGGCACTGACATCTGCCGGTGCTACGCCCAAGGCTTGCGCTAAGAAGGTGCGGTAGCGGGCCGAATCAAGCACGCCTGCCATGCCGATGATGCGGTGTTTCGGCAGGCCAGATGACTTGAAGGCCGTATAAACCATCGCGTCGATGGGATTGGTGACCACGATCATGAAGCAGTTCGGCGAATAACGTGCCGCCTGTTCAGCACAGCTCTTGACGATGGCCACATTCTTGGCCAGTAGATCGTCGCGGGACATACCCGGCTTGCGGGCCAGACCTGCGGTGATGATCACCACGTCTGAGTCTGCCGAATCCGCGTAGTCGTTACTGCCAATGACCGTGCCTGCGTAGCCGTCAAGCGGCCCGGCCTGCCATAAATCTAAGGCCTTGCCCTGCGGAATGCCTTCCATGACATCAAGAAGGACGATATTGCCTAATCTGCGGCTCAAAGCCCAGTGCGCTGCGGTCGCGCCGACATTGCCCGCGCCGATGATGGTGATCTTTTTTCTCATTTTTTTGATAATGAATATGTCTGTAGAGACGAACCCCTGTGTTCGCCCTGTTTTTTGTTGCGCCTACGATCCGCTCTGGATCATCTCCTCGACTCGCAGCGCATCCTGCGGCGTATCGACCTCAATCGAGTCATGCTCGGTCAGCACAACGCGGATGCGGTACCCGTATTCTAAGGCGCGCAGCTGCTCCAGCTTCTCAAAGCGTTCCCACTCGCCTTCAGGCAGGCTGACAAAGGTGCGGAGAAAGCCCTTGCGGTAGGCGTAAAAACCCAAGTGTTTATAATACGTCGGACTGACCGGTTCTTCCGGGTTGCGCTGGAAGGGAATAGGCGAGCGGGAGAAGTAAAGCGCGTTGCCGTTGCAGTCGAACACCGTCTTCACATGATTGGGATCGGTGATTTCCTCTGGCCGGATGATCTTGTAGATCAAGGTGGACATGGGCAAGGCCGGATCATTGATGAGCGGACGGGCCACTTGCTCCACCACCTCTGGCGGAAACAAAGGTTGATCGCCTTGGATGTTGACCACCACGTCATGCTCTGCCAGGCCAAGGAGGTCTGTCGCCTCAGCGAGACGGTCGGTGCCAGAGACATGATCGCTTCGAGTCAGCACTGCCTCGCCGCCAAAGGCCGCTACTGCCGCCGCAATGCGCTCGTCGTCAGTGGCCACGACCACACGAGAGAGCAGCGGCACCTGCCGAGCACGTTCAACCACATGTTGGATCATCGGTTTGCCTGCGATCAAGGCCAGCGGCTTGCCGGGAAAACGATTGGAACGCCAGCGGGCCGGAATAATTGCGACCACGCTCGGCTGCATTGTGCGCATATATTTTTCTCTTTCTATTCCTTCAAATTCTGAACAGCTCTTCAAGCCAACGTCATTCCTTTTCAAGTACAATCGTTGCAAACATGGCGAGATGTCTCATGCTTGGGGACAGCAGCCGTTCTATCCTACGGCACAACGGATAGCTGCGCTCAGGAACCAAAGTTCTCATGGAAACGCCTCCTGAAAGCAGATAAACAAAGGGCCAGTCAGTCTCAATTTTTTTTATTTTAAGAGACCTGTATTTATCAAAAAACACGTTTTGATCCCGTTTAAACACTATCCAAGGTAAAGCTAAATTAGCACCTGATAATGGGCCGGTGTCTGGAAAATCCCATCTCTCGCTTTCAGGCAAACAAGGCTCATGGTGAAGATGTTTGTAAATTATTGCTGACCAAGTGGTAATCCACGGTTCAACCATAATAATTCTTCCTTTAGTGGTAAGGCATCGCATGCTCTCTTGAAGAAATCTATCCACATCAGGAAGATGATGAAAAACATCTACCATAACGATGGCATCAAGCGAGGATGCTGAGAATGGTAGATATCTGCCATCGAGAATGATGTCAACATTTTTATTCTGCTGGATATCAGAAGTTATAATATCAGGAACAAAGTCTTTCAGATAACCGCCTCCTGAGCCAAGTTCAAGAATTCTTCCTGACTGATCAGGTAGGTTCAAGAGTATGCTTTGATACCACTCATGATAGATTTTCTGCAAGAAAGGTTTGCTTCTGATTATTTGACTATGAACTGACGGCGCATCTTGAGAATCAAGATTAAGATTCAATGCTAAAGGATGTTGAAGGAAATGTTTCATCTTAGATAAATTTAATTTTTCTTGACGCAAAAATAACCATTTTGAGCAGCAGCCAGCCGTTGCTCCATCTGCTTATATTCGTTGTGCCATACCTGCGTGCTTGATAACGGATTGGCAGATCAATAATCTTTAAATTCATCTTTGCTGCTCCAAAGATGAGATCAAAATCGCCAAATGGATCGAATTCACCAAAATAATGCCTGTTTTTTGCAAGCATTTCATAGTCACTCTTCCACATGACTTTTGTCCCGCATAAGGTATCCTTAATCTGCTGATTGAGCAGCCATGAAAAGGCAATACTAAAAAATTTATTTCCAATAATGTTGAAAAAACGCATTGCTTCGTCTTCCATAGGATAAACGAGGCGCACACCATTGATGAATTCTCCTTGACCATCTACAAGAGCCTGAACAAAACGTGGCAGTTCTTCAGGCTTTACAGTCATATCTGCATCAAGAATCAGCACTGCATCTCCTGTTGCCATCTGAAAACCAAGTCGAACAGCATCTCCCTTGCCTTTACCCTGCTGTCGGTAAAGTGAGATATTACTACCTCCTCTGTTCACAATAGCTTGCTCTATTGTTTCATACGTATTATCAGAAGAGCCACCCTCGACAAATATAATTTCTGTTTTTTTGCCGATTACTGGTATCCTGTTGAGCAGTTCTTCTATATTACCCGCTTCGTTACGAACGGCGACAAGGACTGATGTCGTCAAGTCGCTTATATTTTTCTTTTCTAATACCGGGCGAGAAATCGAAAAATTAGTTAGGGAAAACAGGTTAAAAGGGAAGATATGAATGATGAATCGATTTAAAAATTTGGACAATATAGGCACAGGTACTGGAAGAGCGATAAACGCTTTTCTGGATATTTCCTCAAATTCAGAAAGAGCAAGAAAATTTTTTATATCTTGGGGCGTGAGCCAGTTTTGTTCGAGAAGAGGTCTTGCCAGTTTTAAGCGACGCGCCATTGCCAGAGGAACTCTCCAAAGATTATTGAAATAATTTATTATGATCCTTGTCTGTTCATGGCAGTTTTTTCTGATATTCATGAGGATATTTTGCACGTCTTCGCAATCGTTCAAAATATCAGACAAAATAATAATGTCAAATTGTTCATGAATGTCCGAAAGATGGGCATCTGCACAAATAAATTCCAGCTCAGGGTACCGAGAGGACGCTCTGCTAACCATATTTGCACTAAAATCAATACCAAGGCCGCGTTTTGGCTGTAACTTATGCAGTAGATCGCCTTCTCCAGAACCTATCTCAAGGATTCTCAAGCCAGGCGGAACAAAAAACTTATAATAATGACAGAGCAATTCGTGGTAGAATTTGCTGCAAATGCCCTTCTGACAGTTAGTAGCAATTCTGTTCCAGTGAGCTATCCTTTCTGAAGTGTATCTACTTGTCAAGTGTTCAGAGATGCAATTGGTTGCCATGTTATTACTCCATTTTTGTTTAGAACACCAATGTATTCAACCAATAGAGCATACCCTGTGTCATATTTCCACTGTCTTGGCCGACCTATTATTGTGCCAAGAACATAGATATGATGTTGGTCAAATTTTTGCAGAGATTCTTTAGAACTGTTTGGAAAAATACACCAAGAGCGAGTATGAACCGTCCGGGCTATCGACGGATCAAAACTGCTCATAGGCCAAAATTCTGTTGCTCTGGCTGCCACCCATTGATCAGCTTTCAGGAATATGGTATCACGAGTAGTATATCTAATGAGACGATATACTTTTTTTCCGTTAACTGTTTCATATGAAGCAGCTGGCCATTGTTTTCCTATTGCATCAAGCTCTCTCATTGATAATGGCAAAGATGGAAGATGCAAATGTGAAGCTACCTGCTGAGGAGTCAAATAATTTGCAGAGACATCAAACTTTTTCCTTTGATTTTTGCCATGTAAGTGCAGGAACCAAGGAAAGCAGATAAAGATGATGAAACAAGAGCCTATTACTGAGAATGGAAACAAAACTTTTTTGCGAGAATAAGAAGAAAAATCTGTTACCGTACAATTATATTGCATTGGATGCAACAGTTGCTGGATGCTGAACGAGCAAAGAAAGAAAAGAAAAATATCACTTGCTATTTTAACTCTTTCTCCACCGTCAATACCGACGATTGGTAAAGAAGTGATAATTCCTATTAAGTACAAAAAAATGAATGTGCCGATATTGGAATTTCTTTTTAAGAAAGAAACACTTACTCCATATAATAAAAGAAAAAGAAATATATATACTCCAGCATTTAATAAAAATAATACAATAGACAAAAGTAAAAACAATAAGCTAACCTTGCTCGATATTTTATATCGAGACTGCATTAGAACAGCGAAGAAAAGCATAAATGCAGGGTATAGATAAATTTTTTCTATCAAAAAAGCGGATATAATCCATCGGAAATATAAAAAGTACGTTGTTTTGGCAGAATGAAAAAATAATAAAGGGTTACTTGTGAATATATCCCAGCATCGCTGATATATAATTTTGTTTAATGAATCAGAATCTATATCTGTCTGCATATATTTTGATATCACAGGATCAAGAGATGCTGATCCCCAGCTTAATGTATTTGAAACTAATCCATATAATGTCTGTGGATAGTTTGATGCTGTTTCTGCTGTTGCAAATAAATTTAAAGCGATAGTGTTTATCACGTATCCAAAAAGGATCATGATAAGAAAGAAAAGAAAATTTTTGCACTTATTTTTCAACTGATCGTTGCCTGTAAAAGCAAGTAATGGCAAAGTGAAAAGGCAGCCAATAGCCCACGGACGGACAGAAAAAGAAAGGGAGAGAAGGAAAAGACCTATACCATAAAGTTCATAGCGATTGTTGTGAATTCCACTCCACAGGAATCCGAAGGAAACGACAAGAAGCATTGCTCCTAAGTTTTCGGTCAGAAATACGGATTGGGTCGTCGGCAACCAGAGAGTGATACAGGAAAGAAAAAATGCCGAAGCATATTTTTCTGAAATATTTCGTATTAGATAGAAGCAGATGAGTGTCGCGCATGAAAATAAAATTACTTGACCTATGATTGCTGCAAAATACGTTCCACCTGTACATGCAAAGATGAGAGAAAGAAATGCTGGATAGAGGGGTCTGCGTGAAGGAAACTCAGACATTGTCTCTCCACGCTGAATATATTCGCTTCCTTCAACCCAGCCAGCAGCATCAGACCACGGGATTGAATAAATTGTGCTTCCATTTATTGAAACAGTATTTTCTATATTTGTAGAGATACGATATACAGCTAAGACAAAAAATAAAAGTATAAAAATAAAACAATCTTTTTTTTTCATAAATATGGTACGTTGGCATATATTTTATCTTAAAAACTACCGTATCGTGCGTTCGTCGTTGGTGGCAACCGTCACGCGAAAGAGCAGCGGCACCTGCTAAATCCCCGTTCGACCACATGCTGAATCACCGACTTCCCTTCAATCAAGGCCAGTAGCTTGCAGGAGAAACGATTGGATCGGATCAGTAAAAAAAAATCATGTTACATCGTGCGCCATGAAATATCAACCGACAAAGTCTCTCCGCCGTGTTTGCCTGTCTGCGAGGCTCCAGTGCTGATCGACACAGCAGTAGTCTATACTGATTCAGCTATAGCCAAGCAAGCTGAAACATTAGCCTTCCAGCTTAAACTGCCTCTGGTCCAGCCCGGCGAGTCGCACGAGCTACTGCTCCGCTGTACACCTGAGGGACTGGAGCTGCTCAAGCCAGATGATCCCCATCTGAGCGGGCCAGTGCGGGTCGATTTTACCGCCGGAGCCGCTGCTTTTCGCCGTAAACAGCAGGGCAAGGAGCTGTTGCTTCGCGCTGTTGGTTGCAAAATCGGCAGGCCGTTGGCGGTGATTGATGCCACCGGCGGCTTGGGTCGGGATAGCTTTTTACTTGCCGCATCAGGCTGCACGGTACAACTATTCGAGCGGCAACCCATTCTTGCTGCCTTGCTGGCCGATGGCTTGGAACGCGCCCGCCAATGCCGAGAGACAGGGCAAATCGCAGAACGCATCCAGCTGATTGTCGGTGATGCAGTCTCCGCCTTACGCGAAATGGAGGATCGCGGTCAACACGCGGCGGTCATCTACCTTGACCCCATGTTCCCAGAACGGCGCAAATCCGCCTTAGTTAAGAAAGAAGCACAGATGCTCCAGCTGCTCGCCTCTGCTGAGGCAACGGACGAGGCCCAGCTGCTGGCAGCGGCACTGGCAGTCGGCAAACGGGTGGTAGTCAAGCGGCCTGTCAAGGCGACCTGTATCGCTGGGCCTGCGCCATCTCATGCTGTGATCGGAAAAACAGTCCGTTTTGATGTCTATCTGCACATGACAGGCAGCCTGAAAAAGGCCAATGCAGAATAGTGCTGGCAATTCAGGCTCTCCTTGGGTAAAATGCTGAATTTTTTCATCTGCGGACCAAGGTAAGGCATCAGAAAGACAGTTACGACGGATGCATCTAAAAAAAGAAACTGTTGTCTCAATCATCAACACCATCGGCGAGCTGAATCAGCTCCAAGATGTTGATATGATTTTGAGTAGCACACTGTGTGAGGCGCGCGCGCTGGCTAACGCCGATGCAGGTTCGATTTTTCTCCTCCGCAACGGTGAGTTGGAGTTCCGTCATGTGCAAAACGACACGCTCTTTGGGGCAAAGGAGGGCGGAATATTTCAATATAGTGCGGAAACCCTGCCCATCAGCGAGAGTTCGATTGTCGGCTACGCAGCTCTGACCAAAGAGATGGTGGCGATAGACGATGCTTACGCCATCCCTGATGGGGTACCTTACCAATTTAACGCCTCTTTTGATGAGAAAAACAGGTATCGCACCGTCTCTATTCTCGCGGTGCCACTGATCTCACGTGGTAACAGCTTGGTCGGGGTGATGCAGCTGATCAATGCCAAAAATCGGCAAGGTAATCCGACTTTTTTTTCTGAGCAGATTAAAACCTTAGTTCCTATTTTTACCAATAATGCAGCGGCGATCATCGAACGAAGTATCCTCAACCGAGAACTCATCCTGCGCATGGCGAAAATGGCCGAGCTGCATGACCCAGAAGAAACCGGTGTACATGTCCAGCGGGTCAGTGCCTTTTGTGCAGAACTGTACCAACGTTGGGCGGAAAATAGAAAGATACCCCGCTGGGAAATCCGCCGCTTCCGTGACATCATCAGTCAGGCCTCGATGCTTCATGACGCAGGCAAGGTGGGAATTCCCGATGCCGTGTTGAAAAAGCCTGGCCCGCTGGATGACGACGAATTTTTGCTTGTCAAACAGCACACCGTGTACGGGGCCAAGCTCTTTAGCAGCATTTCCTCAGAATTAGATCAGGTCACGCATGACATCATGCTCTATCACCATGAATACTGGAACGGATTGGGGTATCCAGTCGGTCTAGTTAGAGAACAAATCCCCTTAGCTGCCCGGATCACCGCGCTGGCTGATGTCTTTGACGCTCTTTCCTCAAAACGCTGCTATAAGGTATCTTGGAGCAATGAAATGATTTACAAGGAAATCAGAAATGATTCCGGGATACATTTCGACCCAGAGCTGGTAGATATTTTTTTTGAAATCACCGACATCCTTCATGCCATTCAGATGAAGTTCAAATAGGACAACCACTACTATGATTGAGCAAACCATTGCTGAACTGAAAAAACTCGTTCCTTTCAAAGAAACCACTGAATCAGGAGACATCGTGCTGGTTTTAGCCGAGGAAGAAGAGCATCCCGCCCTTCTCTATGCCTTAGTGACCGGTATCGAGCGCGATACCACCCGCCGCGATGAGTGGTGGCATCTGTCGCTCCAGCTGCTCTCGGTGCCGCCGCAGGCCGTGGTTTGGACCTTACGCACCCCGCAATTCACCGGTCAAGAAAGTTTCACAATGGGCGGTAAAGGCCGTTTCATCAAAGCGATACGAATTGAAAAACCGCAATCCGTTTCATCACCGGAACCTAAGGCCAGAGGCGGTCTGCGTTTGGTCAAATGAGCGAGATTATCTGGGAGAGTCAGATTGCTCTTCCGAGAGGTGTACATTGCCGGGTAGCAGCCAAGATGACTGAGATCGTGGCGACACACGATGCCCAAGTACAGCTTGCTGCTGAAGGCGGCACAGCAGACTGCTCCTCTATGCTGGAAATTCTCAGCCTCGCTCTCACCCAAGGCAGCTCAGTGCGCTGCACAGCAACAGGCCCGAATGCGCCGCAAGTGGCGCAGGCTATTGATCAACTGCTCTCCGCCAAGAAGGAGCTTTGACATGGATACGGCATTAGACAAGCCGCTGGAACTGGGCGAGCCGGAAACTCTGCACGGAATCAGCGGTTCGCCCGGCATTGTGGTGGGGAAGGTGGTGGTCTTCAGCCCGCTGGCCGAGGGTTTTATTCGTTACCAGCTGGAGGAAGGCGCGGCAAGTAAGGAGGAACAACGTTTTCTATCCGCTGTTGAGCAAGCCGAGCAAAGTCTGATCAGCCTGCGGCAGCAATTTGAGGGCGATCTGGCTGATACAGTGGCGATTGTTGACTCGCACATCCGCATGATACGTGATAGGATGATCGTCGAGCAGAGTCTCAATTTGATTCGCCAGAAACAGATCAATGCCGAATGGGCGCTGGACCTTTCTCTCCGCCTCATCAAGAAGAAATTCGACCATATTGCCGACGATTACATCCGTAGCCGCTTTGCCGATGTGGAATACGTGGCCCAGTTAGTGGCGGAGCAGTTGACCGGCCAAGGCCGCAGCTTTCCAGCTGGTTTTGCCGAACCGGTGATCGTGGTAGGTGAAGACTTTTCGCCTGAAGACACGATCAAAATGCACACGGACAAGGTGCTGGGATTCCTGACCGAAAAAGGCGGAGCCACCTCGCACACCGCCATTGTCGCCCGCTCGCTCGGCCTGCCAGCAGTAGTTGGTGTGGCAGACATCACTCAGCTCTGCCGCACCGGCGACACGGTTATTCTCGACGGCTACAATGGCCGAGTCTGCCTGCATCCGACCATGGATCAGCAGCAGCTGCATCTCGAATATGACCGCCAGCACCGCGCCTTTTCCGATGAAATGAGCTGGTACATTCATCTTGCCTCGGAAACTGTGGACGGGCTGCGGATGCGTCTTTCCGCCAATATCGAAATCCCGAATGAGCTGGAATCAGTCATTTATTACGGGGCTGACGGTATCGGCCTGTTCCGCTCGGAATTCGGCTATTTCCAGTGCCGACAGTTGCCCAGCGAAGAAGATTTGTTCACCGTTTATCGGGACATGGTTGCTGCCTTGTCACCGCAGCCGGTCACGATTCGCACCTTAGATGTGGGCGGCGACAAATTAGCCGCGCATCTACCTAACAGCGGTTTGCATTTTGCTCGTGAACGCAATCCAGCCTTAGGGTTACGCTCCATCCGTTTTTCTCTGCGTGAACAAGACCTGTTCATCACACAACTCCGCGCTTTACTGCGGGCTTCTGGTCATGGCAGACTACGTATTCTTCTGCCGTTGATCTCTTCTCTCAATGAGCTACGGCAGACGCGAGCGGTGATCGACAAGGTTATGGAGCAGCTGACCCAAGAAGGAATTCCTTTCAATGCGGAAACCGAAATCGGGATTATGATTGAGGTACCCAGCGCGGTGGTTATGGCTGATACGCTGGCAGTAGAGGTGGACTTCTTCAGCATCGGCACCAACGATTTGATTCAATATGCACTGGCTATTGATAGAGGCAATGAGTACGTGGCTTCTATGTACGACCCCTTGCATCCAGCGGTATTGCGGATGATCAACCAAACCATTGAAGCTGGCCACCGGCAAGGGATCGAAGTTTCGCTTTGTGGTGAAATGGCTGGCGATGTGTTCACTGCACCAGTGCTGCTTGGTCTTGGCTTAGATGAGCTGTCAATGCGGCCTTCTGCTATTCCGCATGTCAAACGACTGCTGCGCCATTCCACCTTTGGCAGACTGACTGCATTAGCCAAGCAGCTGCTTAACTGCGGCGATAGCAGTGAGACCAAGGCCCTGCTTAAACAATATCTGACTGACAACTACCCTGATCAGTTTGCCGACAATGAACGAGCGTGAGCTGATTGAACATATCCGACAGCTGACTCAACCGAGCGGCAACGGCCTGATTCAAGGCATTGGTGACGATTGCGCAGTGATTGAGAAAAATCGCGAAACAGTCTGGCTGCTGACGATGGATACCCTGATTGAGTCGGTGCATTTCAACTGCGCTTGGCATCCGCCCGAATTGCTGGGTCGTAAGGCAGTAGCCGTCAACGTCAGCGATATCGCGGCAATGGGTGGCAGACCGCTCTTCGTGTTGCTCTCGCTGGGCCTGCCTACAGGTTTTTCCACAAACTGGGCAAGTCAGCTAATGCGGGGAATCACTCATGCCTGCGCCGAACAAGGCTGCCTGCTGATCGGCGGTGATACGGTATGTAGCCCCGCTGGAGTACATCTGACCTTGACGGTGATCGGTGAGATGCGGAAAGAGCAGGTAGTGTACCGGCATGGAGCAAAGAGCGGTGACGTGGTTTGGGTTTCTGGGCCACTGGGCTGGTCAGCTGCGGGGTTATCTCTCCTGCAAGCAGGCAAGGAAGCAGATGATCCGCAATGGCAGCAGCTGATTCAGGCTCATCTTGCCCCGCAGCCGCGCACTACTATGGGGCAATTGTTAGCCGAAACGGGCTTGGTTCATGCAATGATGGACATGTC
The DNA here is from genome assembly GCA_026122915.1 of Candidatus Electronema nielsenii. Lineage (GTDB taxonomy): Bacteria > Desulfobacterota > Desulfobulbia > Desulfobulbales > Desulfobulbaceae > Electronema > Electronema nielsenii. Next base: position 18,344 of record JAGIXO010000006.1, read on the forward strand.
TGACGGCTTGGCCACTGATTTAGCCCATATCTGCGGGCAAAGCGGAGTCGGGGCGACCATTGAAGCGCACCTGCTGCCGGGTGGCAGTGCGCTGGGTGCAGCAGGCGAATTGCTTGGCCAAGACCCCTTGACGTGGATGGTATCAGGCGGCGAAGATTACGAGCTACTTTTCACCAGCGCAGAGACAGACAGCGAAACATTACAGCACTTGGTTGCAGAGCAGGGTTTGACTGTGCATCCGATAGGAACGATCAGGCAAGGGCAGGGTTTGCGCTTGATTCGTAACAACAGGGTTGAGGAAAATATTTCTTTTCAGGGCTTTGATCATTTCAAAAAGGGGGAACGATCATGCATAGGAACAAATGCTGGGTCGGAATAACAGCTTTGGCGTTGTCATTCCTTGCTCTGTTACTGACAGTTCTCCCCTCCTGCTTGATTCAAGAAAAAATCTTTGTGCTTGAGCGGAAATTGTACGATGAAACTGCGGCCTATTCGTTTGATATCCAAAGCTGTAATAATGGAAATGAATGTACTTTTCTGAATGAGACAGAGAAGAACGCAGCAGAGATGAAATGCCTTTATCGCAGATTGCGAATCTACAACCTTGCTATGATGCTGGTTGCCTGCGCTGCGATTGGCACTGCTGCTTGGTCATGGCGAAAAGAACGGGTAAAAGAATTTTGCCTTTTCAGCATTGCCTCATCTTCAGTCGCGCTGTCTTGGCAGCATGTTGGTGCTGCGCTTGCGGTCAGCATTGCTCTCTTCGTTTTCACTGTGCTGACGGTAAAGCTCAATTGAACACTTCGGTTGAGTCAGAATGAGTCCTGAAGATGACGGAAGTAGTCCCGTGCTTTGGCCTTTTGAGCAGCAGGCAGGGCGGTATCAATGTCCTGCCGCTGGGTTTTGGCCTGCTGTTTCTGCTCCTCACTCAGGCCGTTGTCATGACTAACTGCCACGGAAAGCCACGCATGAGCTAAGGCTGCATCCTGCGGACAGCCTTGGCCTTGCAAGCAGCATTCTGCTGCCTCTAATTGGGCCAAACCGTAGTTGAGCTGGGCTGCGTAAAGCAGCCATTCAAAACTGAGCTGCGCATCTTGGGCAACTGCATCTCCTGCTCCGTCCCGACAGATCATTGATAACGCATAGGCTGCTGGCCCGTGGCCGAGATTAGCTGCCTCAGTCAACCAGCGCACAGCTTCAGGGATACTCTGCTCGACCTCCCATTCAGGATCGCCAGCGAGATACATCTGAGCAACCTCCAGCTGCGCCTCTGCCTCATTTGCCTCTGCCCGCTGAAGCAGCACCTCAAAGGTGCTGGGCTTAAAGGTGGTTTCGCTACAGAGAGCGCGGAGATGTTTCCGGTAGCAGTGCAACTCTTCCAGCGTGATCGGCAAGAGACCCATGAACAACGCCGGGCGATTGAGAAAATCATCAGCCGTGAGCGAAGCATGAACACATTCTTGACCGGGCTGCGCAGCGTGCGCCAGCAGTCGAGCTGGGTTAGTCTTTTTCGGCATGTGCTCAAAGCGGGTTGGGCAGATCAGGAGCTGCACCCCGTGCCGGTCTTTCAAAACTGCTTTGCAAACCACCCAAGACCCGTCTTCTTCCGCATAACTATAAACACCGCCGGTAAGAATCTGATATTCTTCTCGCACCTGCTCGCCCAGCTGAATTATACTGATGCCACGCTGAACAATCCGATTCAACCAGTAGCGGCTTTTTTTGCTGTCTCTCGGTAAATCCACGCCGAGCAGATAACGATCTGCCAGCATAGCCATTGCGTTGGGATCGTCGCGCCACGCTGCATAAGAACCGGCTTTGCGGAGCCACGCTGGCGAGTTGTCGCTCAGGCAATCATAGACCGAATCAACATAGAGCTGCCAACCTCGGAAATCGCTGTCCGTTAGCGGGCGATCTTGAATGAAGATGCTGTTTGCGGCAAAGGACTGCGCAGGGATAGGCAGATGCTCTGCGCCAAAGGAACCGTCAATGGCATCAACGTCCAACGTCAGCTCTTGTTCAGAGAGTTGCTCAGGCACGTGAAGGAAGCGTCCAGCATAGCGCAGCACATGGACAAAGCCGTCCTCAGCATGAACCACTTTGACGATCCGGTAGAGACCACCGTTTCGCTCCTGCATAGCGTATATGCCACCGGGCAGAGGATATGGCGTGCTGCTTTCCGCGACCAGACGGTGTTCAATCGCCCGCTGATGCTGCGGGTTTATCTCTGGCAAAGCTGTCTCTGCTTCTGGCTGGGAACTGAGATCGAATTCTGGTGCTAACGCGGACAAGGGTTCGTCCTTGATGCGGATACTGTCCAAGGCTGTACAGCTCTCTGCTTCCTCTCCCTCATGACGAAAGGAGGCAGCCTCCAGCTGTTTACGCCGGTCGTGTCTGTCGGAATCTGCCAGTTTTTTAAGAAAGTCGAAAAAGGACATGCCAAGAGAGTGCGGTGAAAGTTGCAATGTGTGCAGCGCAGAAGTATATAAGAGTTATGCCGCTCAATTGTACAAAGCGTGGGGGACACAGCGCGCCGTGACCTTCTGATCTCCTCACACTCATGAGTTCCGAACAAACACACTGGTGAGTTCCCTAGTATGATTCTGGAACAGTGTAGGGCGAAAAGCAGCTTATGTCAATTGTTCAGAAAGCCTCCGGCGCAGGAGGACGGCAGGTACGGAATAAACAACCACAGGAGAATACCGATGAATCAGACTGTTGACAGCGGCGCAGCATCAGGGATCAAGCCTCGGTTGCGGAAATCAGCCGAGCTGTACAGGAAAGCTCGGCTTGGGTTGGACTACTGAAGCACGAGATCGGCAAAAATATTATTGGTCAAGAAAAGTTGATCGAGCGGTTGCTGATTGGCCTGCTCACTGGTGGACACATTCTCTTAGAAGGTCTGCCGGGTTTAGCGAAAACCTTGGCGGTGAAGACCTTGGCCGCCGCTGTTTCCACCGATTTTCGCCGCATTCAGTTCACCCCAGATATGCTGCCTGCGGACATTATTGGCACGGAAATTTACAATCCCAGAGACAGCTCATTTGTGGTTAAGCAAGGACCGATCTTTGCCTCGCTCATACTCGCTGACGAGATCAACCGCGCTCCATCTAAGGTGCAGTCGGCTCTGCTGGAGGCGATGCAAGAAAAGCAGGTGACAATCGGCGAATCTACGTTTCCGCTGCCAGAGCTTTTTCTGGTCTTGGCCACGCAGAACCCAATTGAGCAGGAAGGCACCTATCCCCTACCGGAAGCCCAAGTGGACCGTTTTATGCTCAAGGTACAGGTGGGGTATCCGACCCGCGAACAAGAGCGGCGCATTCTTGATTTGATTGAACATACTGATGCTCAAGCGGCAATGCCGCCGATTCTCGCGCCAGAGGATATCCTCGCGGCCCGCAAGGTGGTGGACAGCATTTACGTTGATGATAGGATTAAAGATTACATCGTTGATTTAGTCTGCGCTACCCGCGAGCCGTCTGGCCTTAACGCTGGAATGCGGGAGTATATCGAAACCGGAGCCTCGCCCAGAGCAACTATTAACCTAAAAGCAGCGGCCCGCGCTTTAGCTTACCTTGGTGGACGCGGCTATGTTATCCCGGATGACATCAAAAGCTGTGCGTTCGACGTGCTGCGCCACCGGATTCGGATCAGCTACGAAGCCGAAGCTGAGGGCATCACCAGCGAGGATATCATCCGCAGACTGTTGGAAACCGTACCGGTGCCGTGAGCAGATGGAAACCGCAGCAATTAAGGAAATCCTAAAGAAGGTCAGGCAGATTGAAGTCCGCACCCGACGTATGGCGGACAGCAGCTTGGCCGGGAGCTACCATTCGGTCTTCAAAGGCCGGGGCATGAATTTCGATGAAGTGCGCGAGTATGTACCGGGCGATGAGATTCGTACCATTGATTGGAACGTCACCGCTCGCACGGGTGTTCCCCATGTCAAGAAATTCAGCGAAGAGCGGGAACTGACCATTATGCTGCTGATCGACCTCAGCGCATCCGGCAGCTTTGGCTCTGGTCAGCAGTCGAAACGGGAAGTGATGGCTGAATTGGCTGCTGTACTGGCTTTTTCCGCTGTCCGCAACAGCGATAAGGTGGGGCTGCTGCTCTTTTCTGATTTCGCAGAACTGTTCATCGCCCCAGGCAAAGGTCGCAGCCATATTCTGCGGGTCATCCGGGAGATTCTTTTTTTTCAGCCCCAAGGCAAAGGCACGAATATCGGCGGTGCGTTGGACTTCTTCAGTCGGGTGACAAAACGGAAATGCGTGACCTTTCTTCTTTCCGATTTCTGCTTACCCGGTGACTTTGACGACTCCCTGCAAGAGCTTCAGCCTAAGCTGCAACTTGCTGCTCGCCGTCACGACCTGATTGCGGTCTCTGTCACTGATCCGCGTGAGCTGAAGCTCCCAGAGGCGGGCTGGATCACCTTAGAAGATGCGGAGACTGGCGAACAGGTGCTGCTCAACACCTCCGACGACTGGACGCGACAGGCTTATGCTACCTTAGCTGCGGACCAGAGAGAGCGTTTTGCCCGCTCTCTGCGCGGTAGCGGTATTGACCTGCTTCAGCTTTTCACTGATCAGCCTTACCTTGCTGCCTTGATGGGATTTTTTCGCTCTCGTAGCCGGAGGGTAGCGCGATGAATCGCTGGCTTTTCCTACTCCTTCTGCTGGCGATGAACGGTTTTCCGGTTCGATTGCAAGCGGAGAATGTTGCTGTGCCGCTGACAGCTCTGGGGCAGCAAGTTCAGGCTGCACCCGCTGTTGATGATGAGCTTGGAGAGATTGAACCGCCGCTGCCTTTGCCCGATCAAAACTGGCTGCTGCCCGCAGGAGGCGTGGCTCTGCTGGTGGTCAGCGGCGGGTTGTTGTTCTTCTATCTACAAAGAAAACACCCTAAGCAGCAAATCCCACCGTTAGCTCATGAAACCGCCCTCCTTCAGCTCTCGCACGCTGAAAAGTTAATTGCAGCGCAGAACGGTGCTGCTTTTGCCGCGTTGTTTGATCAGACGTTGCGCGGTTATTTAGAAGAACGCTTTGGCATCACTGCACCTAAACAGACCGCAAGCGAGCTGATTTACCTCTTGACTGAAGACGAGGCAAAATTGCCAGAACTGCTGAAGACGCATTCTGAAAACCTGCAAAGTTGGCTCCACCATTCTGATTTAGTTAAATTTGCCAACGCTACCTTGAGTCAAGAGCAGATGACCACGTTGGCAGCTGAGTTGCGCCTCTTTGTCGAGGCAAGCAAAGCGGAGGCAGTGAAAAAGCATGGATAGTTTCCGTTTCGCCGAACCGTTACTGCTTTGGTTGCTGTTGCTCCTTCCCGTGCTGGCCTTGCTGCGGAGCCGCAGCGGCGCAGCTCCGGCCCTCATTTTTTCTTCGGTTTCAGCGGTCAAGGCCATTGCCGACAGCCGCAAGGTTAGTCCGGGCAGACTGTTGGCTTGGCTACGGCTCGCGGCAGTTGGCCTGCTGATCATCGGCATGGCCAAGCCTCAGTGGGGCAGAATCAATACTGATGTCGAGGCTTCAGGCATTGATATCCTGCTGGCGGTGGATATTTCTGGCTCAATGAAGGCGTTAGATTTTACCCTCCAAGGCAAGCAGGTTAATCGATTAGACGTGGTCAAGTCGGTAGTAGCCAAGTTCATCAGCGAACGACCTAACGACCGCATTGGTCTGGTGGCCTTTGCTGGTCGGCCTTACATGGTTTGCCCGCTGACCTTGGATCACGATTGGCTGCGGCTGCGGCTGAATTCACTACGCATCGGCATGATTGAAGACGGCACCGCTATTGGTTCCGCTATCATTTCCGGGGTGAATCGACTGCGTGATCAAGCCGCCAAATCACGCATTTTAATCCTGCTCACTGACGGCGTGAATAATGCGGGTAAGGCTGCCCCGCTGATAGCTGCCGAGGCAGCCGCCGCGATGAAAATCAAGGCATATACTATCGGCGTGGGCAAACGCGGCGTGGCTGAGATGCCAGTGGAAGATATGTTCGGTCGTCCTCGGATGATTCAGGCTGAAGTCAACATTGATGAGGAAACACTGACTAAGGTGGCTACGCTGACTGGGGCCAAATATTTTCGGGCCACGGATACTGACTCGCTGGAGAAAATTTATACGGAGATCAACGCGCTGGAAACCACTGTCAGAAAGATCAGGCATTTCTCGCAACACCGGGAGCTATTTGCTTGGCCGGTGCTGGCAGCCTTGTTCCTGTTAGCGGTGGAACTGGTGCTTTCACGAAAGAAGCTGCCGTAACGCACAATCATTCGTTATAACAAGTGGACAAATCTCGCTATGCCTGTTTACGAATATACCGCCCTTGATGCGGATGGGAAAAAACATAAAGGTGTCTTAGATGCAGATTCCCTTGCTGCTGTTCGACAAAAAATACGACATACTGGTAAATATCCAGTCGAGATCAAGGAAACTGTACCCAAAGGCCGGAAGGGGCAGAGAGGAATAATCAAGAGCAATTTTTTTAGCTTGCAGAGCGGACCGCGCATCAAGCAGCAGGATATTCATGTTGTCACCCGGCAGTTAGCCACACTACTCGGTGCTGGAATTCCCCTTGTGCCTGCACTCACTGGCTTAGTTGAACAGACCAGCAATAAATCACTGCAAACTATCATCACGCAGATCAAGGATTCAGTCAACGAAGGCAACTCACTGACTGAATCCTTAGCCGAACATCCTCGCCTCTTTTCCAAGGTTTATGTCAACATGGTGCGGGCAGGCGAGGCTTCTGGCTCCTTGGATGTGGTGCTGGAGCGATTAGCAGAGTTTGGTGAGCGGCAGCAGGCTTTACGTTCGCGCATTTCCGCTGCTCTGATTTACCCGATTTTTATGGCCTTTGTTGGTATAGGAGTTTTATTCCTGCTCATCACCTTTATTGTGCCTTCCATCACCAAGGTGTTCACCGACCGCAATCAGGCCCTACCTTTGCCCACTGCTGTGCTGATTCAGATCAGCAATTTTCTTCAGGATTGGTGGTGGTTAGTGCTGATACTGCTGGTCGCCGCTGTTATGGGTCTGCGCGGGTTCTTTTTTCAACATCCTACGGGCAAGCGCATTTGGGACAAAATGAAGCTGACCCTGCCGGTGATCAGCGATCTAAACATCAAAATGGCCGCCGCCTCACTGGGACGAACGATGGCCAGCCTGCTTCAGGCGGGTGTGCCGCTCGTCACCGCGCTTCAGATTGTCAAAAACATCCTCAATAACGTGCTACTGGCCGAAGTGTTGGATCAAGCGGGTGCGGAGATAGAGAAAGGCAAAAGCCTTTCTGGTTTTTTACGAGGAAACAAATACTTCACGCCCATGCTAGTACAGATGATTGCTGTTGGCGAGCAAAGCGGCTCGTTAGACAGGATGCTGGAAAAGGCGGCGGAAAGCTATGAAAAAGAGGTGGAGGCCAAGGTTATGGCCATGACTTCGATGATCGAACCGATCATGATTTTGACGATGGGTATGGCTGTTGGCTTTATTGTGATGTCTATTTTACTCCCCATTTTCGAGATGAATCAGTTGGTGAAATGAGGCCGACAACGCCTTCAAGTCATTACAAACGGGAGGGCCACAACCTGCCCTCCCGTTTGTTGCTCCTACTTGACCTGCTCGCCGCGTTCCGCTTTAAGCCTTTTGTAATCCTCTTCAATTTTGCGCAGATTGTCCTCCTGCTCCTTCTGTATATTTTTGGCCTTTTCCATCACCTTGCTCTGCTTGATCTTCAAGCCTTCAGCTCCGAACAAGGCATTGGCAAGATATTTGAAAGAAAAGCGCAGCAGGGCTTCGTCGTCTTCCCGGAGGCTATCAACGGTTTCCTGATCAATTTCGTAGGTGTTTAAGAAAGAGCTTTCAAAGATGAAGCGACGGAAATGATCTAAATCAGTAGAAGCCATGAAAAACATCCGCTGGGCCGCCTCAGAAAGGCTGGCCTGATGACCAAAGGATTTGCGCCGCATGACCAACCGCAGCCATTCCTTGTTCATCTCATCACGGTCATCAACGCCTTGATCAGCCCGCCATTCGCCGATAGTCCATTTTTTTGCTTCGTCAAAGCCCTTGCAGTGCGGCTCTTTGACGAGAAAGAAGAACTTTTCCTCTCGTCCGTCCTTGCCGCCTTCGTGAAAATCAGCCATGCCCACTGGATAATAGCGGCAGGCAGTGGGTCGGTCGGAATAGACGGTGCAGCCCTCTGGGGTAACAAAGGGACAGGCGTTTTTTTCCTCGGTCAGCTTGATTTGCACACCCGGCATGTCAGTCTTTTCGAGATAGGTGGGATCGGTGTACTGGGTGATGAAATCGTGGGCCGACAGGTTCAGCCGTTTGCGCAGAATCATGATGTCATAGGGGGTCAGCACGATCTGGATGTTATGGCAGCAGGCCGTGAAGCAGCTCACCCCCGGATGGCATTCAAACTGAAGGGGCGAATCAAGGCTCAATTTTTCCGGCATGATGTTGGATGGATTCTTGTCTGTTGACGTTGCAAAATCCCTTTTCATCCCGCCGCCTTTGCTGTCACTCATGGTCTTTCTTGTCCTTATGGGTTTTCTGCGGAGCAGTGTCCGCAATTTTTTATTTGCTTTCTCGCAGCATATTACCATTAGGGGGGGTACTGTCAAACGAAACTTACCTTTTCGGTCTGTTTCCCCGTGTCGCTGAGGGCAGCGGCAAGCTGCTGCTTGCTTTTTCGCCAAAAGAAACTATAATCTTTTTAGAGGCATGTTGTCAGGGCAGATACTCATTAGCTCTGATCTAATCCACGCTCAAATGACAGAACATAATGAAGAAAATATTCGCCAGCCCGATAGATTTCAGCAAGGTGGAAACCTTGGTTTACCACCTTCCTGATGGCCCATCGTTCTCGATGGAAATGAATGATGTGGCCGAGCTGTTCAATTTTGAAATGGAGTTTGGCGACATCTGTGACACGTCAGATATTGACGGCGTGATTCATTTCTTCCCGAAAGGGAACGCCTGATTCCCTTGTTCCCGCCTTTGTGCTGCTGAGGTCTTTATTCTCATGCCCGGATTTCCTCCCATTGATCTGAGCGGCGACCACCACATCCACACCAAGCTCTGCAATCACGCTTCCGGCGAAATGGAAGAGTACGTGCAGGCTGCGGTGAGGAAAGGTTTTCAGTCAATGACCTTTCTGGAGCATCTGGAATGCGGCTTACTGTATGAGCAGCAAATCTGGCTTACACCAGAGCTGTTTACTCAGTATTTTGAGGAAGGCGAGCGACTGCGAACAAAATACGCTGGGCTGATTACTGTCAGGCTCGGTGTAGAAATCGGTTGGAATGCGGCAGCGGTAGATGAATTATCAGCCGCCTTAGCTCGCTTTCCTTTTGAACATCGGGGGCTATCCTGCCATTTTTATTTTGACGGCAGCAGTCATTTGAACATGTTGAGCAGCAGACAGGAGCATATTAATGCCTTGAGCGCAGTCGGGGCGGACAAAGTGCTGAATGCCTATTTCAACAGTTTGATTGAAGCCTGCGGCACAATTCCCTGCGACAAGCTCTGTCATTTGGATGCTGCCCTGCGTCATCTGCCGAATGTCCGCCTGACTGATCATCATCAGAAACAGATCAGCCAGTTGCTTCGTCTGATGAAGGAAAAGAATATCGCCCTTGAAGTCAACACATCAGGCTATGCAGTCAGAATTCAGCCGTATCCAAGTTTAGACATCATCTGGCAAGCATCAGAGCTGGGAATTACCCTCATTCCTGGTTCTGATGCCCACCATCCGCAGCAAGTTGGCCGCTTTTTCGAGCGGCTGGAATGACATCATTCCTTCCTTAGTTCCGCAATCAAATCACCCGCACCGCGCCTTTGTCCGCTGAGAATGCTCATGGACAAGGGCCAAGATGTGCAGCACGGTGTTGGTCGATTTGCCGCCCTGCGGAGAGTCTTGTCCGGGGCTGAGGAAGGAGCAAGCGCGGTGCTTTAAGATACTGTTGCTCTGCTATTCATCATAATGGGTTTGAAGTTTCTTTAATAATTCAAGTCCACGCTTTTTACTGCCTTTACCTGCCATAGCTTTAAAACGGTTTTCAGCATCAAATGCAGACAGAGCTATTGTTGTGAATTCTTCATAGAGTTTATTGACACTCGTTTTTCTTGATGCCGCCAACTCCTTGACCCTTCTATGGGTATCATCCGGCAGCCTTACTGTAACTGTTCCCATAGTGCCTCCTCAATAAATTCATCAGGCGTAACAATCCGCAAGGTATCGAACAAAAGCTCCCCGCTTTTTAAATCTTTAATGTTCTTAGTAATGATGCAGCCAGCACCTCCTGCGACAGCCAGTTCAATAATATGATTGTCACCTTCATCCTGAAGGTTCGGCCTCCAATTGTAGTAAATCCTGCACCAGCGACAACATTTCATGTATGCTTGGAGAAACTCTCCTCTTTCCTCCTCATCTAAAACGCATGATTTGAATATATCCTGCCTGCTGGCAACCTCAATGTGTTCATTGAACAACGCCTCTCCCATAAGCGGAGTAATCTCGTCTTTAAAAACTTTTTCAACAATCTTTCTTGAGTAGCTTCCCGCGCTGCTTATTAATGCTGATACAATAATATTAGTATCAATCACGACTTTCGGCACCATGCTCAGTGTATGGTTTTATTTTGATGCTATCATATATGCAGGCAGAATGAAAGCAGGATGTTGGGGAACCAATGCAGTTGGCAGGACAACAGACTGTCCTGCCAAGAGTTTTGTCCGGGGCTGAGGAAGGTGCAAGCGCGGTGCTTTAATCGGCGACGTTCTGTGTCCTGAATTAGAATAAAGGGGATAGTGTGGCAGGACATGGGTTTGGAGTGCTGGGACTTGCGAATCCAGCATTGCCGCCGCAGACACCAGCGCAATCCACTACAGCATTCCCTCCGCACTTACCGGCACAGTCAACCACGGCATCACCATTACATTTCCCTTTGCAGTCCACAACAGCAGTGCCGCCGCATACTCCGGCACAGTCAACTTTCTTCTTACATGCTTTCGCTTGACAAATATTATTTCTAGGCCCGGAACATTCCCATTCAGAGTGCCAAGATTTATCCCCTTGCTCACATTCTTTCTTATTGTTATTACATAATCTAAGCTCTTGACAACATCCAGCGTACGCATTGTTAGTTATTATTAAAATAATTAACACCAAAAAGATAATCTCATAAGCTCCCCCCCATAATAAAAGTATTAATTTTTGGACTGCATACTACATGAAGTTACCCTATAACTGGAAGTCTATCCAGTTTTTTACTGTAAAAACAGTTAAATTAGAATGGGATATTAGACCGCGCAGCGAAGCGGGAATCCAGATGAGTGTCCAAGGTTAGAATCTCCCAAAATACACCCGCCTCACCAAGCAATCACAACCTCCCCTACACCGCCACATCCAGAATATCCACCAGCCTGCCCTGATAGTTATTGCGGATCATCTCCCAGAGAGCGGCGTAATTCTTCACGGTAATCTCCAAGCTGCTCACGGCTGAACCGGCAAAACCCGGAACAGTGTACTCCCCGTTCTGTGTCACCGGGATTTCCGCACCGCCCGCGCCATCCGCCTTCATATCGATGAGCGAGAAGAGCAGCCGCTCTGCCGACAGATCCTGAATCACCTGAATGCGCAGGCGTTCGTTCGCCGAGACCGAGCCGCCGCTGACCACAGCATGCGGCGCGGCTGCGCTGCCGGTAAGGATGCCAGTTTCAGGCGGGTGCGGATGTCCCATATTCGGAACAGCCAGCGGGCTGCGCAGTCTGCGCTGATAGGTGCCGGTGCGCGGGGTGCCGTGTTCGGTGTACTGGGTGGTCAGGCTGATGGTATGCTCGTTGTTCCACGGGTGGGACTGGGCCGGGATGTCGGGCGACAGCAGAATCTCGGAGTTGGAGAGCACGCCGAAGGTGCTCTGTTTTCTCTCGCCGCTCTCCGTGCCCCGGATCACGCAATTGCACTGCGGGTCGTCCTCGTCAAAATAGAGATTGCTGCCCGTCAGATGGAGAAGACCAGCCGGGTTGAGCACATCAGGCAGCTTGAGCTTGGTGTCTTCAGCCGAGTTGATGTGCGGGAGCTTCTCGTTCATGGGCAGGCGTTCCAACTTGGCTTCCGCCCGCAATCTGCGCATAAAATCACGGGTGCCGCTGATGCTCGTCTGGAGCATGTCCTCATCATCAGGCAGGGGTGCATCGGGGCTGTCCAAACGCCCTTGGGCGGAAACGCGGTAGATAAAGGAATTGGGCAGGGTGACTTGATCGCCGTTGATCATCCTCCCTTGAATCCACTCCATAATCAGCGGGGCAAGCGAGCGCACCAGATCAGCGTTGTAAACAGGATGCGCGGCGGAGATGTCAGCGGCCATTTCCTCATAGCCCGCGATGTTTCTGGGAATGATCTGGATGCGGCAGGAAACAGGTTTGGTGAGCGCGTTGACTGCTGGTCGCCATTGAAGAGTGTTCATGATGATTCTCCTGTGAAAAAGGCGGGATAAGTGAGGTGGGACGCTGCTAATTTTGGCAAAATACAGCGG
>JAGIXO010000060.1 GCA_026122915.1 Candidatus Electronema nielsenii
ATCTTATGCTATCAAAACGTACTGTCTTAGGGATGCTGACACTGTCAGCCTTATTTACTGCGCCCTGCCAAGGTGCTGAGAATGTCGTACAGAAAGAGATCGTTTGGTCGCAGTCAGATGGACTGCGCTACGAAATTTACCATAGTTCAGGCAAGGGTGATGTCTGGGAGGCACCGCAGAAATTAACGAATAACAACGCCAACAACCTTCATCCAGATTTTGTTATTGCGCCGAACAGTACACATTGGATTTTCTGGTCAGCAGTGCAGCCAGACGGCATTGCTATTGAATATTTAGTTGGGCAGGATGGCAACAAATGGTCATCAGAACCGATCAAGTTGGCAACAGACCACAGCTCGGCTATAACTCCCTCAGCCTTGGCAGCTCATGACGGAGTTATTTGGTTAGTCTGGGCGGGTAATGACGGTGAACAGGATGAAATCTATTACAGTCGTTTTGTAAACTCAGCTTGGCAAAAACCAATGCTGATCAATGCGGCTAATGAAACTCCCGATATCAAGCCGAAAATAGCCCTGAATGAACAAGGTAGCATAGAAATTCGTTGGCAGGGTTTCCGTGATGGAAAATATACAACCCTTGTTTCCACGTACACGACTAACGGCTGGTCGCCAGAGCGGGAAGCTGAGGAAAAAAAAGAAGAAACAGTGGAAAACACCAAACCTGTACTTCCTGAGTTTCTCCCTCAAGCCAGCACGTATGTGTTACAGGAAATAAGCGCAGACGGGAGGGCAAAAAAAGTAGAATGAAGAAAAAGAGCTGGTGTATTGCCACAGGTATTCTACTGTTTTGCTCTGGAATGACTGACTGTCGAGCTGCCGATGTGGTGCTCTGTTTTGGTGATTCCATCACTGCTGGATATCCAACTGTCAATGAAGGCTATCCAGTTTATCTGAAGTCCAAACTTAATTCAGCCTCTTTTACAGTGGTTAATGCAGGTGTTGGCGGTGAAGATACCATGCGTGGCGTTTCACGTATCGATACTGTGCTGGCAGCAAACAAGCCAAAGTATGCAGTGATCATGGAAGGAGCTAACGATGTTGTAGAGGGTATTTCTCCTTCAGCCACGAGCTTCAACTTGCAGAATATGGCGCAACATGCCAAAAATGCCGGAGCAGTGCCTATTATGTCCACCATCACTCCGAATTCTCAATCGAACTTTGCACCGGAAAATTACAATCCCTCGATTGTCAATGTTGCAGCGAGTAATCAAGTTGTCTTGGTTGATACCTACGGTAGGGTGATCAACGATTGGAAGAACATCACCACTGATGGCATACATCCAACGAGGACAGGCGCGCAAATTATTGCTCAAGGCTTTGCCGAGCAAATTCTGAGCATGAAAAAAACGAGCATTAGCAGCATCGGCAGCAGTAGTACCAGTAGTAGCGGTGACAGCGGCGGGGGAGGTTGTTTTATTGCCACAGCCGCCTACGGCAGTGCCTTAGAGCCACAGGTAATCCTCTTGCGGAAATTTCGTGATCTGCGCTTACTGACGAACACGCCAGGCCGGGCCTTTGTTGCATGGTATTATCAGACTTCACCGCCAATTGCTGACTTCATCGCCCAGCACGGGTTGATCCGACTGACGGTGCGAGCAGCCTTGCTGCCGCTTTTGGCTACAGCTTGGTTGTTGGTCGAGGCTACTGTTTTTCAGCAAGTTGCGCTTGTGCTGGCCGCATTTTCCTTGTTGGTGGCGATCTGGCAGAAAGGACGAAACAAAAAGAGCCTCGCGCAGTGATCAAGCAAGGAAGGGCGACTATTCTCTCAGCTTGAGATGTAGCTCGCCCTCCCGCACTTGAATGCTTTCCAGCCCGTTACCGAGACTCTGCCAAAAACCGGGTTGTCCGCCAAATTCTTGCATCAGGTCGATGTTTTTTAATCCGCCTATCCAAGCATTAGGCAAAGGAACGCCCATCAGTGAGACCCCTTTGAGAATCAACACAGGCCGCCCCTCACGGTAGGCCAGCTCCACACCCGCCCGCAATCGCAGGGTTTTGCCGCCCATGACCGGGAAATCAGGATCAAGAGGCAGGAGCAGACGGAGACTGACTAAATTTTTGCTAAGGTCAATAGCCATCTTCTCGGCAAGATTGGTGTTGGTCGCCAAGAGACTGTTGATCTCCCGCTCGCTGAACACCATCTCCCGGTTGGCTCCTTCCTCAGAATAAGGTTCTGGCTTCAAGCGACCGTCTTCAAGATCATGCTGCGGCGGAGGCGAAACTGAAACTGTTTCTATTTGCTCCAATTTTTGCGCTAACTGTTGTTGTTCCTGCGGATTCAGTGCTGTTGGCTTGAACGGCTGGGGGAACAGCCATATTTTAATCAGCAAAACCGCAGCCACTGCGGTGAGCAGCATCATACCGAGAGCTATGGCGATACGTTGTGTCAACGAAAAGCCCTTTTTGGGTGCTGGGGGCGGCAGGGTAGTCATAGTATGTCCTCCGTATGTTTGTTTCCGCGAGAAAGCCGCATGGTATTCAGGGCAGGCCGCTACGTCAACCAAGAAATTTCGGTTGCCCTTTGCTGGGCCTGAATGGTAAGAAAAAGGCTGTAGCTTTTTCCTTACCACCGAACTGGAGCCGCCGCATGTTTGCTGATTTCGCGCAATTCGTTGTCGGACTGCTTAAAGTCTTCTGGCTGCTCCTGCCCGCTATCGCGATAGTGAAGTTGCTCAAATCGCGGCGGTTCAAGGGGATGGTCGGCGAATTACGAATCAACAGAGCCATCCGACGGCACTTGAACAGAAAGGTTTATCATGCCTTTAGCAATTTGCTCTTGCCGACGACCAACGGCACTACGCAGATTGATCATGTAGTAGTTTCTCCGCATGGTATTTTTGTCATTGAAACCAAAAACATGCAAGGGATGATTTCTGGCGGCAGGCAGGAGCGGAGCTGGACGCAGCAAATCGGTGCATACGTCAATAGCTTTCAGAATCCGCTGCATCAGAACTACAAGCACACGAAAACTTTGCATGAGCTGCTGGGTATCAATGAAAAGTACATTTTCTCCTTGATTGTTTTTGCAGGGAACTGTTGTTTTGAGACAGAAATGCCAGATAATGTTGTACTTCGAGATGAATTTATTTCATTTATCAAGTCGCAGAAAAAAAAGCTACTCAGTTCGGCACAGGTAGATGCGGCTATTAATACGATCAAGAATAGGAAACTGAAAAATAGTTTTCATAATCACAGGTTACATGTCAAACATGTACAAGCAATTGCCACTGAAAAGAAAAGTAAATACCAATCGTGTCCACGCTGTGGCGCAGAAATGATTGTGCGGGAAGCGCGGAAAGGTAGAAATGCAGGAAGTAAGTTCTGGGGGTGTACCAAGTTTCCTCTTTGTGAAGGAACGAGGCCGTTGTACTAAGGAAGATGATTTTTAATTAATGAAATATGTTGATTCTGCATTGAATCAATCGGGAAAATATGAACAAACTCATCCTTAAAGAAGGCCGCGAGCGTTCGCTGTTGCACGGGCATCCTTGGCTTTTTTCTGGCGCGGTGCAGCGGGTGGAGGGCAATCCGCAGCCCGGCACGACCGTGGATGTGATTTCCGCCAACGGCCAATGTTTAGGGCGCGGGGCCTATTCACCTTCCTCACAGATTCGCCTCCGTCTCTGGACGTTTGATGAACAAGAACTTGTTGATGAAGCCTTCTTTTCCCGACGTGTTCAGGCGGCTGTTCAGCTCCGAGAATCCTTGGGCATTCCAGCGCAAACCAATGCTTATCGCCTCATCGCGGCAGAGGCAGATGGTTTGCCCGGCTTGATTGCTGATCGCTATGGTGATTTTATTGTCTGCCAATTTCTCAGCACTGGTGCGGAACGCTGGAAAAAGATACTGATTGAGCAACTCAAGCAAGCGACTGGTCTGCACAACATCTATGAGCGATCTGATGTTGAAGTCCGCAAAAAGGAAGGACTTCAGCCGTGCAAGGGACTACTCTGCGGAGAAGAGCCGCCTGCTTTGCAGGAAATTGAAGAGAACGGACTAAGATTTCTTGTTGACCTCAAAGAAGGACACAAGACAGGTTTTTATCTTGATCAGCGTGATAACCGCAATATAGTTCGTTCTCACAGCTTAGACGCAGAAGTGCTGAACTGCTTTGCCTATACTGGCGGATTTGGGATTGCAGCTTTGAAATGCGGAGCAAAGCATGTCGTTAATGCAGAAGATCGGGCCGATTTTATCAGCATGATTGACGATAACGCGCGATTGAACGGTTTTCCTGACAATGCGTGCACAAGTATCAAAGCGGATGTTTTTCAACTTCTGCGTCAATATTTGAAAGAAGGCCGAACCTTTGACCTTATCATTCTCGATCCGCCAAAATTTGCTGAATCGCAGACTAATATGGAAAGGGCAAGTCGGGGTTATAAAGACATCAATCTGCTTGCCTTCAAACTGCTCCGTCCCGGTGGTCTGCTGTTCACCTTTTCTTGCTCTGGACTCATGAAGATGGAGTTGTTTCAGAAAATCGTGGCGGATGCAGCGACGGACAGTGGACGCGATGTTCAGCTCCTCCGTTGGTTAGGACAAAGTGCAGATCATCCGGTAAAATTGGCCATCCCGGAAACGCAGTATTTGAAGGGGCTGTGTGTTCGGGTGAGATAGATAACAAATTGATAAAGAAAGGATAGGAAAATGAAAAAGCTGGAAATTACGCTGCGCAAAACAGAGACGCTGAAGGCAAAGCCAGACTGGAATAACCTCGGTTTCGGTCGGCATTTCACGGATCACATGTTTGTGATGAGCTGGAATAGCAAAGAAGGCTGGCACGATGCGGAGATCAAACCCTACGGCCCGTTCACGCTCGACCCAGCGGCAATGGTTCTGCATTACAGTCAGGAGATTTTTGAAGGGCTGAAAGCCTATCACGGCGCAGACGGCTCTATTCTGCTTTTCCGACCTTTGGATAACCTGAATCGCTTGAATCGCTCTGCTGTCCGCATGTGTATGCCGGAGATTCCAGCCGAAGAGGTGTTAGAAGCCTGAAGCAGCTAGTCGCGCTTGACCGGGATTGGGTGCCGCAGGCTCCGGGTGCGTCGCTCTATATTCGTCCGGCGATGATTGCTACCGAGGCTGCGGTTGGCCTGCATCCTGCGAATGAATACCTATTTTTCATCATCTGCTGCCCAGTGGGTGCTTACTACGCCGAAGGTTTTAAACCAACTAAGATTTACGTGGAAGACCAGTATGTTCGGGCTACAGCGGGCGGAGTAGGCGAAGCCAAGACTGGTGGCAACTATGCTGCCTCACTCAAGGCCTTTGCTGAAGCCAAAGCAAAAGGCTGCACCCAAGTGCTGTGGTTAGATGCGACAGAACATAAATATGTAGAGGAAGTGGGTACTTCCAACATCTTCTTTGTCATCAATGGCGAATTGATCACGCCACCGCTCGGCGGCACCATCCTACCTGGTATCACTCGCGACACCGTTTTGAAAGTCGCAGCAGACTGGGGTATCAAGGCGAACGAGCGACGAATCAGCATGGATGAAATCATCGCGGCAGCAGCAGACGGCTCGCTGACTGAGGCTTTTGGCACTGGCACCGCAGCGGTGATTGCACCGGTGGGCGAATTTCTCTACCAAGAACGTTCCATCGTCATCGGTGGTGGCAAGACCGGGCCAATAGCCCAACGGTTCTTTGATGGCATTCAGCAGATGCAGCGCGGAATATTGCCCGATACGCACGGCTGGTTAGTACGGACTATCTAATATTTTTCTTTTCATTCCAGCATGAAGGGAGGAAAAAGCATTTTTTTCTCCCTCTCACCCTTGATTTCCCCTGATCCGTTCCTATTGTTTGGCGCAGTCAGATGACAGGAACCTGATTCCTGTCCGAGCAAGTAAACGTGAGCCGACATTATGCAGAAGACTGTCGGCCTGAAACTCCCTATTAAATTCTGTAACAGGAGGATTGTCCATGAATATTCGTCCGTTGAATGACCGCATTCTGGTCAAGAGAGTGGAAGAGGAAGAGAAAACCGCAGGCGGCATCATCATCCCCGACTCTGCCAAAGAAAAACCGGCTGAAGGCAAGGTTGTTGCTGTTGGCGCAGGCAAGCGGAATGATGCAGGCGAGCGGATTGCTATGGATGTCAAGGTTGGCGACCGGGTACTGTTCTCCAAATACGGCGGCACTGATGTGAAGTTAGACGGCGAAAAATACCTCATCATGCGTGAAGAGGACATTCTCGGCATCATCGAAGCGTAAGTCTGTTCTGCGACTATCCTGTTTAATCACAAGCTATAAAGGAGTTTGAGTACGATGTCCACGAAAGAGTTGAAGTACGGTGCCAAAGCCCGCGAGTCTATGCTGATTGGTGTTAACACCTTGGCCAATGCAGTGAAGGTGACGTTAGGACCAAAAGGCCGTAATGTGCTGATTGAGAAGTCCTTCGGCGCACCGGTTATCACCAAAGACGGCGTGACTGTTGCCAAAGAGATCCAGCTGAAGGACAAGTTCGAGAACATGGGTGCACAGATGGTGAAGGAAGTTGCTTCTAAGACTTCCGACGTAGCCGGTGACGGCACCACTACTGCGACCGTGCTGGCTCAGTCCATCTACACCGAAGGCGTGAAGATGGTGGCTGCTGGTGCCAACCCAATGGAGATCAAACGTGGCATCGACGCTTGTGTGGAAGCGGTTGTTGCCGAGCTGAAGAACATCTCTAAGCCGACCAAAGAGCAGAGCGAGATCGCTCAAGTCGGCACCATCTCTGCTAACAACGACAAGACCATCGGTAACATCATTGCCGAGGCTATGGACAAGGTTGGCAAAGAAGGCGTGATCACGGTTGAGGAAGCCAAATCCATGGAGACTTCTTTGGATGTGGTTGAGGGTATGCAGTTCGACCGTGGCTATCTGTCCCCGTACTTCGTCACTGATGCGGAGCGGATGGAAGTCAACATGAACAACCCGCTGATCCTCATCAACGAGAAGAAAATCTCCAGCATGAAGGATATCCTGCCGATTCTTGAGTCTGTAGCCAAGATGGGAAAACCGCTGGTGATTATTGCTGAAGACATTGACGGCGAGGCATTAGCTACGTTGGTAGTCAACAAGCTGCGCGGCACTCTGAATGTAGCCGCAGTCAAGGCTCCGGGCTTTGGCGACCGCCGCAAGGCCATGCTGGAGGACATCGCTGTCCTTACCGGCGGCCAGGTCATCACCGAAGATATCGGCATTAAGCTGGAGAACGTCACACTCAACGACCTCGGTACTGCCAAGCGCGTTGTGATTGACAAGGATAATACCACCATCATTGATGGTGCAGGTGACAAGGACGCGCTGGCCGCACGGGTTAAACAAATCCGTACCCAGACCGAAGACTCTACCTCTGACTATGACCGCGAGAAGCTGCAAGAGCGTTTGGCCAAGTTGATCGGCGGCGTGGCCGTGATCAACGTCGGTGCAGCTACCGAAGTGGAGATGAAAGAGAAGAAGGCCCGCGTTGAGGACGCGCTGAACGCTACTCGCGCTGCGGTAGAAGAAGGCGTGGTTCCTGGCGGCGGCGTGGCATTCCTGCGCTGCATCAAGGCTGTTGAGGCATTGCAGTTGGAAGGCGAGCAAAAGCTGGGCAAGCAAATCATCATCCGCGCTCTCGAAGAGCCGGTACGTCAGATTGCTGCCAATGCTGGTATGGAAGGTTCTGTGGTTGTCGAGAAGGTGAAGGCAATGGCTGGTTCCAACGGCTTCAATGCTGCCACTGAGCAATACGGCGACTTGGTTGCCGACGGCGTTATCGACCCGACCAAGGTTTCTCGCACTGCGCTTCAGAATGCAGCTTCCGTGTCTGGTATGCTGCTGACCACTGAGTGCATGATCGCTGATGAGCCAGACAAAGAAGGTGCTGCTGGCGGTGGTATGGGCGGCATGGGTGGTGGTATGGGTGGCATGGGTGGTGGTATGGGCGGCATGATGTAAGTCGCATCTTTTCTATCTGCTCAAGAAAAGTAAAAGCGATGCTGTCTCTACGGAGGCGGCATCGCTTTTTTGTTTGCATTCAAGGGGGCAGCCGACGAACAACGTCACTCCTGCTGGACAATCAGCATCGCTGCAACAATCAATACTAAGCCCGGTAGCATCTGCACAGGCGGCAGCGGCTGGCCATACGCCCATTCGATCAGCATAATAAAAGGCGGGTAGAGGTAGCTATACGCCATGACTCTGGTCGGGCCAAGGCGCAAGGTGCAAAGCTGACTGAGGAAGAAGGTGATCATGGTTGAGAAGATCGCCAAATAGGCAATGCCTCTCCAGACCTGCGCCGGAACATCTGCCCAAACCATAGCCATCAGTCGTTGGCTAAAGAAGAGCAATAGCCATCCGCAACCGGTGATCAGTATCCAGAAGGTCATTACTGACATCGGTTCATCGCGGTGGAAGAGTTTAACCAGCGGGGTGTAGAACGCCATCAGCAGGCAGCCGCAGAAGAAAATCAGGTCGCCGGACTTGAGATTAAAAGCCAACAGCTGTTCCCAGCTGCCGTGAAACAGTACCCAGATCGCTCCGACAGTGGCCGGAACTAAAGCCATGAGTCGGTATTTGCCTAATCGCTCGCGGAGCAGGACAGCACTGTAAAGGCCGGACAATCCCGGTACCAAGGTGTAAATGACCCCGGTATTCAAGGCGGTGGTACTTTGCAAGGAGAGAAACATCAGCCAGAAGAAGCCGGTGAGGGTAAAGCTGATGCAGGCGTAGCCAATAAACTGCTTCCTCTTCGGCAGGTACAGACCGTATTTCCACGCGACAAAAGGCAGAAAGAGCAGGGCTGCTAAGGTAAAGCGGAGAAGGGTCAGCACGGCTGGGTCCATACCGCCCGCAATGGCTTTGCCCACGGTGAACGAGGTCGAGACCAGCATTGTGGTCAGCAGCATCAAGAGATGCGTTCGCCAACGTCCGCTCATGTCTGCCAGAGGCTTAGGGCGCGCTGATACACCTGCGATTTAGGCATATCTAAGGCATCAGCAATCTGCTTGGCTGCATCTTTGAGCGAACTGCCTCCTTGATCACGGTGCCAGAGAATTAACTCGTCAAGATTTTCAGGCCGTTCCTCGTGCTGCTTTTCCTCTGCACCACTGACAAGCAGCACCAATTCCCCCAGTACCTTGCCGCTCATTTGTTCTATCAGCGCGGACAGCAACCCGGCTTTATGTTCTTCATGGAGCTTGGTTAGCTCGCGGAAGACTTGAGCTTGTCGGTCGCCGAGGATATCGAAGCAGTCCTCCAACGCAGCCTCTATCCGATGCGGTGCCTCATAAAAGATCATCGGGCAAGGCAAGGACTTGAGCGCGGTGAGCTGCTTCCGGCGCTCGCTCTTTTTCGCTGAAAGAAAGCCACCAAAGTAAAAGTTGGAATCATCTAAACCTGCGACAGAAAGGGCAGTTGCCAAGGCTGATGGCCCTGGCACCGGTACCACCGTAATTCCTGCGGCCCGCGCTGCTCGTACCAGCACTGCGCCTGGATCGGAAAGACCGGGTGTCCCAGCATCAGAGACCAACGCCACTGTCGAGCCTGAGAGCAGTCGCTCGACAAGTTGCGTGGCTTTCTGTTGTTCGTTATCGCGGTGACAGCTGGTCAACTTTGCGCTGATATTCAAGTGAGAAAGCAGCTTACGCGTGTGTCGGGTATCTTCGCAGGCGATAATATCAGCAGTGGCTAAGACCTCACGCATTCGCAGGCTGATATCGCTGAGGTTGCCAATCGGCGTGGCAACGATGTGTAAGGTGCCGGTGTGTTGATTAGCATTCATCTGAATTGTC
>JAGIXO010000061.1 GCA_026122915.1 Candidatus Electronema nielsenii
GCGAACTCTTGGGTCCAAGGGGCGAACCCCTGTGTTCGCCCTGTTGGCTTGCTTTCAAACTAACTCTGCCAGCACTTCCCTTAGACCTGCAATCACTGTGTCGATCTCCTCTTTGCTCACGGTCAAAGGTGGGATGAAGCGCAATGCCTGCATTCCGGCAAAGTTAATCAGCAGGCCGCGATCAAACATCTGGCGGACTATCGTTGGTCCGTGTTCAATGCCTTTCTCTGTCAGTACCAAGCCGAGTAGCATACCACGTCCGCGCACTCCAGCACAAAGTTGTGAGAACTGCTGCGCAATCTCTTCTAACTGCTGAATGAAATAGGCACTGCGCTCATGCAGATCAGCAAAGAAGCCATCCGCAAGCATGGTCTTGAGCACAGCAACACCAGCCGCTGCCGCAACCGGATTACCCCCAAAGGTTGAGGCATGAGTACCGGGTGTGAAGGCAGCAGCAATCTTGGTACGGGTAAGCATGGCACCGATGGGCAGGCCGTTGGCTAAGGCTTTAGCTAAGGTCATGATATCTGGCACTACGCCGCATTGCTCATACGCGAAGAGGCTACCGGTGCGTCCTATACCGGTCTGCACTTCATCAAAGATGAGCAGCAGGCCGTGCCGGTCACAGAGGTTGCGTATTGCCCGTAGATACTCCGGGGCCAAAGGCCGCACACCGCTTTCACCCTGTAACGGCTCGCAGAGGACTGCACAGGTCTTTGCGTTGATCAGCTTCTCGATCTCCTGCGGCTCGCCAAAGCCAGCATGGACAAAGCCTGCGGGCAGCGGCTCAAAGCCTTTGTGAAACTTAGGCTGACCCGTTGCTGCTACCGTTGCTAATGTCCGACCATGAAAGGAGCCAGAGAGTGAAATCACCTCGTATCTGCCTGCGCCGCTGCTGTAGATACGGGCCAGCTTGATTGCTGCTTCGTTGGCCTCTGCACCCGAATTACACATGAAGACGCGCTCGGCAAAGCTGTGCTGTGTCAGTAGCTCGGCCAGCTCGGTCTGCGGCTCGGTATAGAAGAGGTTGGAGACGTGCAGCAGCTTCTTGGCTTGATTACAGACAGCCTCGGTCACTGCCGGGTGGCAATGGCCGAGCGAGCAGACTGCGATCCCAGCGAGAAAGTCTAAGTACTCCTTGCCGTCTGCATCCCAGAGGCGGCAGCCCTCACCTCGAACTATGGCCGCAGGAAAGCGGCTGTAGGTGCCTGCAAACACGGCTTCACCTCGTGCTATCCATTCTTGATTGCTCATGCTGTGATCTCTTGGTTGATAAAGGGTCTTGCGTACCGTGTGATGATACACGAACAAGCTGGCCGCTGTTCGTGTATGACTGAAGGGTGATACAACAGAAAAGCCCCACAAAAGAAAAAGGGAGTCAGCTTTTTCAAGCTGGCTCCCTGTATTTTCTTGGTGACCCCAAGGGGAATCGAACCCCTGCTTACGACGTGAGAGGCCGCTGTCCTAACCGCTAGACGATGGGGCCACATAGTGATCAGCCATTATTTACAATATGCGCCCGGTTCTGTCAAGCCTCTTTTTCTTCTTTTTTAGCTTCCAGAGCTGGAAGCCTGCCAAACAGGGAGGTACTCTGCCGAAGCCGCTCTGCCAGCGCATCAGTGATGAAACGTGACGCACAACGCCAACGCCAGTTGCCAGATGCTGTTCCGGGTGTGTTCATTCTACAATCATTGCCAAAACCCAGCACGTCTTGCATGGGCAAGAGACAGAGTGCGGCCACCGAGGACTGCGCCAGATAGATCATATCCTCATGAAAACGAGAAGCCTCGTCGTCGCAGCGGTTGGCGCAGTGCTTCGCCTGCTGTTTGGCTGATGCTGCAACTTCGCCACTGAGATACCAACCTACGGCGGTGTCATTATCATGGGTACCAGTATAGACCACACAATTTGTGATCATATTCTGCGGCAGATAGGCGTTATCCGACTTACCGTCAAAGGCAAACAGCAGAATTTTCATGCCGGGAAAGCCGAGATCGTCACGCAGTGCCTCTACTTCCGGGGTGATCACGCCGAGGTCTTCAGCGATAACCGGTAAACTGCCAAGACGCTTCTCCATCTCCCTGAAGAAACGAAGACCGGGGCCTTTCTGCCAGCTTCCGTTCATCGCAGTTTCCTCTTTCGCCGCAACCGACCAATACGCCTCAAAGCCCCGGAAATGATCAATACGGATCACGTCAACGACCGACAAAATCGCCCGCAGCCGCTCTTCCCACCAGTCAAGCAGCCGTTGCTTCACCTCAGCGGTGCGGCTGTGCCAGCGGTAAAGGGGATTTCCCCAGAGCTGGCCGGTTTTACTGAAGTAATCTGGTGGCACTCCGGCTACATGGATGGGATGACCTGTTTTCGGCGAGAGCATGAAAATGTCTTGATCCGCCCAGACATCAGCAGAATCAAGCGCAACATAAATGGGTAAATCGCCAATGATCTGCACACGATTGGCAGCCGCGTGACGGTGCAACGCCTGCCATTGCTGGAAGAAAAGATACTGCTCGAACTGACAACGGCGGATGTTCTGCTGAAATTCTTGCTCTGCCGCCTCAACTGCCTCCGGCTGATGCTGGCGCAGCTCCTCTGGCCAATCGAACCAACCTTGCTGATTAAACTGCTGTTTGAGGGCAGTGAAAAGGCTGTAGTTGCGGAGCCAAGGCAGTCTGTTCGTCAGTTCATTGAAAAATGTTTCTTGCTGAACTGCGTCGTTTTTGTTCTGAAAGGACTGCCAAGCACGCGCAAGCACCTGTTCTTTCCACGCTGCAACGGCTTCAAAATGAACAAGGTATTCAGAAAACTCAGCAGGCAGAGACGGTAATTCTTCCTGTCGCAGCCAGCCATCGCGGATGAGTAAGTCAGGGCTAATCAGAAGCGTGTTTCCCGCAAAGGCCGAACCGCTCATGTAAGGCGAATTGCCAAAAGCTGGACTGACCGGTACCAAAGGCAATACTTGCCAATAACTTTGACCACTTCGGGCGAGAAAATCGACAAAAGCATGGCTACCTAGGCCAAGGTCGCCGATGCCGTATTGACTGGGCAGGGAGGAAATATGCAAAAGAATACCGGAAGTCCTTACCTCGCTGATCCTGCCTGAGAGGGAAGATTTGGAGTTTTGTTCTGTCATTGCAGTCTGTTGGTCAGAAGGGATAGGCAACCGAAACTACAGTCCGGTAGAGCCAAACGGTATCGAAAATTCTTGCTTTGCTTTTTCAAGAAGAATGTACTATATAATATAAGTTTATTCTATTCATAAATTGTGGACGCAGGCGCGTCTTTTCTTTTGCGCGGAAAATTTTTCAATCGGAGGGCGAAGGCAGGTGCTTGCAAGTATAAAGGAAGACCTACTGAAGGCCGGACAAGGTGAGGGTTGTATTACCTTCAAACATCTCAATAAATTATTGCCGGACGACGTAAAAGACCCCGGTGCCATTGAAGCTGTGTTTGATTTTCTCAACGCGCATAATATTGAAATTGTGACAGTTGAGGATTCAGGCAGAAAAAGAACGCTGTCTGGTGAAGAATGGACAGGCAAGGAAGACATGCAAACGGATGAGGCAGAAGAAGAGTGCGGGCTTCTGCTGGGTGACGAAGAGCATGAAGCCGAAGAGACCACCACTACCTATCTACGGGAGATGGGCCAGTTTGAGTTACTGACCCCGGAAGAGGAGGCCCGCTATTCCAAATCGATCCGCGAGGGCTTCAGCTCTATCATCACCGCGATCCGTGAGGATACGTCTGGGGTGGTGGAGATGAAAGTGCTGAAGGAGCGGATTGAACTCTGGGAACGGCGCGATTCTACCCTGAAGCCCAAGAAGCAGCAGTTGAATTACATGCGCCAGTGCGTGAAAAAGGCAGCAGGTAAATATGCAGATCGGCGTGAACTGCTGGAGCTGCATACTCGCTTGGGTGCGTATAGCCGCTCGATTGAGAACGCCAAAGATTGCATGATTCGGGCCAACCTGCGCCTTGTTGTCTCGATTGCCAAGCGCTACATGCACCAAGGTTTAACCTTAGCTGACCTGATCCAAGAAGGCAATCTCGGCCTGATGCGGGCGGTCTTCCGTTTTGACTACACGAAGGGCAACAAGTTCTCCACCTACGCTTCATGGTGGATTCGGCAAGCGATCACCCGGGCGATCTTAGACAAGACCCGTACCATCCGCCTGCCTGTGCATTTCTTGGAGCTGCGCAGTCAGTTCTTCAAGGCCTTCTATTCCTTGCTGAAAGAGCTGGGTAGAGAGCCAACCCCGACAGAGATATCGGAGTTGACTGATCTGCCGATGGACAAGATATTAGCCATCTTAGAGGCTTCCCGTGAGCCGATCTCCTTAGAAACCCCGGTGGGTGATGACGATTCCACTCTCGGTGATTTCCTTGAGAACCAAGATGCGGAATCCCCCTATGATACGGTGGAGAACCGCGAGTTAGCTACCAGAGTGACAGAAGTACTCTCCACACTGACTGACCGCGAGGAGAAGATCATTCGTCTGCGCTTCGGCATTGGTGAGAAGGCTGAGTACACCTTAGAAGAGATCGGCAAGAAGTTCAACGTCTCCCGCGAGCGCATCCGCCAGATTGAGAAGAAGGCACTTAACCGGCTGCGCCACTCCAGCCGCCGAGAGAAGCTACGTTTCTTCCTTGATTAATTCAAGGCAACTTGCTCTCGCTGCACCTCAAGCCCCTTCTTTGGAAGGGGCTTTGCTTTTTGCTGGCTATTGCTGTCCACATAGTGTATTCGTTGATAAAATTATGCAACCCAAGAAAAGGCGAACACAGGGGTTCATCCCTACGGAACAGATCATCTTGAATGCAATAGACTCTTTCATTAAACAGGCGGGGCTGGGTGATATCTTAGCTAAAGTGCAGGCGAGCGAGCGGCTTTCACGTGAAGACGGCCTGCGGCTCTACCAATGCCCCGACCTTCTCGCTATTGGGTATCTTGCCAACCTTGTTCGCGAGCGCAAGAACGGCAACCAAGCCTTCTTCATCTATAATCAGCACATCAATTACTCTAACATCTGCACCAACCTGTGCAAGTTCTGCGCCTTTGGCAAAGAGAAAGGGCATGAGCTGGCCTACGAGATGAGCTTTGAGCAGATCAAGGACAAGGTGCGCTTACGCTTGGATGAACCGATCACCGAGATTCACATGGTTGGCGGTATTCATCCTGAGCTACCGTATTCGTACTACCTTGAGGCATTACGCAGCATCAAAGCGGTGCGACCTGATGTACATATCCAAGCCTTCACCTGCGTGGAGATTCAGCATTTGGCTGATCTGGCAGGCAAGTCCGTGGGCGAGACCTTAGAAGAACTGAAGGATGCCGGGCTGGGTTCGCTGCCAGGCGGCGGTGCTGAGGTCTTCAGTCCCCGTATCCGCGAGCTGACCTGCCCGAAGAAGTTAGATGGTGCTGGCTGGCTGCGGGTGGCGCAGACGGCTCACCGCCACGGTTTACACACCAACGCCACCATGCTCTACGGTCACATTGAGACCATCGACGAGCGGATCGAGCATCTTGATGCGCTGCGGCAGGCGCAGGACGAAACCGGTGGCTTCCTCACCTTCATCCCCTTAGCCTTTCACCCGAAGAACACCGCGCTGGCTAATCTCTCCCGCACTACCGGCGTAGATGACCTGAAGAACATCGCTGTGGCCCGCCTGATGTTAGATAACTTCCCGCACATCAAGGCCTATTGGGTGATGATCGGGCCAAAGCTGGCGCAAGTAGCTTTATCGTTCGGCGCGGACGATATGGACGGCACGGTAAAAGAGGAGATCATAACCCGAATGGCGGGCGGTGAAAGCGAGCAAGCCTTGGGCCACAAGACGCTGATCCGGCTAATCAAAGAGGCAGGCCGCGAGCCAGTGGAGCGCGACACGCTGTACAAGGTGCTGGCGAGGTATTGAGGCTGGCAATTCTATGCAGGCAAACAGGATGATGTATCATGCAGCAGATCACAAAACTGGTGTTGGCAAGCCGTCGCATTAGCGGCAATGACTTCCTCCAACTGGCTGCCGAGGCCGACCTGTATCAGCTCGGCGTTCTTGCCGATGCAGTACGGAAGCGGCTCCACCCGGAGCGCAAAGTCACCTATGTTATTGACCGTAACATCAACTACACCGACATCTGCGTCTCGGCGTGCAAGTTCTGCGCCTTCTTCAAAGCACCTGATGATCCGCAGGGCAGTGTGCTGAGTAAGGAAGAGCTGCTGACCAAGATCAGGGAAACGCAGGCACTGGGTGGCACGCAGATACTCTTGCAAGGTGGACTGCATCCTGAGCTGCCGCTCTCCTTCTACGAGGACATGCTGCGGACGATGAAGGCGACTGGTATTCACATCCACGGCTTCTCGCCGCCAGAGGTCTGCCACTTCAGTCAGCTCTCTGGTCTGTCCATCAAAGCGGTGTTAGAGCGACTGCGGACGGCGGGCTTAGACTCTATCCCCGGTGGTGGTGCGGAAATCCTCTCTGACCGAGTGCGGCAGCAGCTTGCGCCGCGTAAATGCTCGGCAGACCAATGGCTATCTGTGATGGAGGAGGCGCATAACTTGGGGATGCGCACCACGGCCACCATGATGTTTGGCCATATAGAAACCTGGGCAGAGCGGCTGGAGCATCTGGAGCGACTGCGTACCTTGCAAGACCGCACCGGTGGTTTCACGGCCTTTATCCCTTGGCCTTTCCAACCGGACAACACGGCGTTGGCCGAGACGGAGAAGACTACCGGCCTTGCTTATCTACGGATGCTGGCTCTCTGCCGGATATACCTTGACAACGTCGCCAATCTTCAGGCATCATGGGTAACACAAGGGCCGAAAATTGCCCAGCTCTCCCTCTTCTTTGGGGCCAACGACTTTGGATCAACCATGATTGAAGAAAACGTGGTCGCCGCAGCAGGTGTACGCTTTCGCCTTGCTGAACAGGAAATACGCCACTTGGTCACAGATGCTGGGTTCAGGCCAGAGCAACGGCTAATGGACTACAGCCCAGCATGAATCCGCCGCTGGCTGTCCACCGCGCGCCTTGGCTGCTGCCGATCAGCCAACCGCCTGTTGCGGACGGTGGCTTAGTCATAAGCAACGGTAAACTGCTGGCTGTAGGGCGTTTCCGCGACATTGTTCGTAGCCATCCGGGCGTAGCAGTGATAGATCATCCCGATGTGCTGTTCCTGCCTGGTCTGATCAACGCCCACACCCACCTTGAATTATCCCATCTGGCCCATCTTGCCAAGCTCCCCGCGCCTGCCTCTTTCACCGAATGGATCATCCTCCTCATTGCTGAACGAGCTAAGGCAGCAGGAGACCCTGAGGCGGAAGGAAAGCGCATTGCCACCGCCGCCCGAGCTGTGCTTGCTGGACAACAGCAGCAAGGCGTGGTGGCGATTGCCGACATCAGCAACACCGGTCTCTGTAGTAGTCTTGGAAATGAGTTTAAAGGCAGGCTGCTCTGTTTCAGTGAATACCTACGCTTGCGGGCGGATGCGGTCAACGCGGCGTTGCTCCGGTTACACACCGAGTCTGATGACAATTACTGTACCGGCCATGCACCGTATTCGACACATGTTGACCTGCTGCGTGGCCTCAAGGCACGGGCAAACCGACTTGGGCACGTCTTCCCTATCCACATCGCTGAATCGTCAGCAGAGATTGAACTGCTTCGTTCTGGCGGTGGCGAGCTGCGCGATTTCTTGGATCAGCGGGGTCTGTGGGATGATACCCTGCCTTTAGGCGAAGGCGGTGCGGTGAACTACCTGCACCGTTACGGCCTGTTAGACAGAAGAACGCTCTGCATCCATTGTGTGCATATCGTTGGGGAGGAGATTGACCTGCTGGCGAAGTTCGGAGCCAAGGTCTGCCTCTGTCCGGGCAGCAACGCCTATCTCGGCGTGGACAGCGCACCGGTAGAGCTGCTTCTGCGCAGAGGCATCCTGCCTGCGCTCGGCACTGATAGCTTGGCCAGCAATCCCGAACTGTCGATCTGGCGGGAAATGCGTCTGTTAGCAGCATTGCACCCAGCACTTTCCCCAGCAAACCTGCTGGCAATGGCCACCTTAGGCGGGGCTAACGCGCTGGGCTTGGCAGACCGGCTCGGCACCTTGGAAGCTGGCAAAGATGCAGCAGTGTTGGCCATTGAGCTGCGCGCCCCTGCCCGCACCGCAGGAGAGGTACAAGAGCAACTGATTCAACAGGGCGGCGGCTGTCGGTTGCATCGCCTGTAACGTGCCGTCCCCTACAGTTTACTTCTTCCCACAGCCGCAGGCGTTTTCCTCCTTCCTTGCCTGAGTTCCGCAGCAGGAAGGCTTCTCCTTTGCCCTGCCGAACCAGCGTTTACAGCTATTCAGCAGTGGTCGCACCGACAAAGCCAGCAACAGCAGGGTAGCAGTCAGCATCACCCAGTGCGGCAGCATCGCGCCGTGCTTGCCCACCACGGCTGCCGCCTTGATGCCGAGCGAAAGATAAACCGCGTCCACCATCAGGCCGCAGAGAACGCTGACCACGGCGATAGAAAGAAGGTACAGCGCGGTTGCTCGCTTGCCCAGCATACCAATCAGCACGAACAGCGAGGTGACATTGGTGGCCGGGCCAGTGAGCAGAAAGACCAAGGCCGTGCCGGGGCTGACTCCTTTGAGGATGAACGCAGCGGCAATCGGGGTGGATGCAGAAGCGCAGATGTAAAGGGGAATGCCGAAAGCCAGCATCAGGAGCATTGAGGAAAAGCCACCGCCCAGCCACGAGGCAAAGATTTCATCTGGCACCAAAACGGTGATGAACCCGGCAGCGATGATGCCCGTGAAAAACCAACCTACGATGTCTGGCCACAAATCGTTGACCGTGTAGCTGAGGCCGGTCTTCAGCTTGCTGAGAAAACTCAGCGGGGCAGCAGCAGTTGAGGCCATCGGAAAAGGTGAAGCCTGCTGCTCTGGCGGTGTATGTGGGAAGGAAATAGAGTTCTCCAGCAGCCCAGCCACAGCAGCGGAGATAAAGGCTGAGACCGGGCGGGCAACGGTCATGATGGGATCGAGCAAGGCCCAGGTCATGGAAATGGAATCAATCCCAGATTCTGGAGTGGAGATCAGAAAGGCTGTGACCGCGCCGTTATTTGCGCCCTGCTTCTTGAGCGTGGCAGCAGCAGGCAGCACCCCGCAGGAGCACAGCGGGATAGGAATACCGAGTAAGGCTGCCTTAAACACTGAGCTAAAGCGGCCTTTGCCGAGATGCGCAGCCACATAAGCGGGCGAGAGAAAGGTCTTGAGCAATCCGCCGACCAGCAGACCAAAGAGAATGTAAAAGGCAGATTGGTTGAGCAAGAGCCACGATGCCTGAAGCACGTTGTACAAAAAGGAAAGCATGATTTCGCCTTGAAAAAGGAAGGATGGGAATACGGTGTTCCCGGATATAAACGCAGTCGGCTACTTCCTGTCAATGCAGAAATTTCTCGGCAGTCACAGCGTGTTCTGCTCTGCTTGACAGGTAGCGGCAAATCACGTACATTCCTTTGTCGGTATTTTCTTCCCCGCTCCATTCCGCAGCAGAACAATCAACCCAAGAAAACGCGATGTTCGGTATAGGTTTCCCTGAAATGATCATCATTCTGATCGTGGCATTGGTCGTGGTCGGGCCAGATAAGCTGCCTGATTTGGCTCG
>JAGIXO010000062.1 GCA_026122915.1 Candidatus Electronema nielsenii
AGCATCAATAAATACACTGTGCTTAGGTCGCCTCATTGCGACAAAAAGTCTCGTGAGCAATTTGAAATGCGGACGCACCGTCGTTTACTCGATATATTAGAGCCGACACAGCAGACCATTGATTCGCTCATGAAGCTACAGTTGTCGGCAGGTGTTGACGTGGAGATCAAGCTGCCGTAATATGCGGCGGTCTGATTGAATTAGCCGGAGATCCAGCGGGCTGGTTCCGTTTTTGAACAGAGTTTAGCATTACAGGTAAGCAAATGCCGAATACAAATGGAATACTGGGACGGAAACTGGGCATGACCAGGGTGTATAACGAGTTTGGTCAAGCCAGCCCCGTCACCGTCATAGAAGCTGGTCCCTGTGTTGTATTACAGAAGAAGACTGTCGGTAAAGAAGGATACAACGCCGTTCAAGTCGGATTCCGGGAGAAAAAACAGTCCAGATTAAATAAGCCTGAAGTAGGTCATTTTAAAAAATCAGGCGGGACTGGATATTATCATGTCCGCGAATTCAGAGTGGAAGATCCGAAAATCTATGAATTGGGTCAGCAGGTCAACGTCACAGAGGTCATCAAGATCGGTGACAAGGTTGACGTTACTGGACGTGCCAAGGGTCGGGGTTTTCAAGGCGTAATTAAACGCCACGGATTCAGCGGCGGCAGAGCGACACATGGT
This sequence comes from Candidatus Electronema nielsenii, assembly GCA_026122915.1. Lineage (GTDB taxonomy): Bacteria > Desulfobacterota > Desulfobulbia > Desulfobulbales > Desulfobulbaceae > Electronema > Electronema nielsenii. The sequence goes on from JAGIXO010000062.1 coordinate 681, forward strand.
TCAGATTTCCAACGTCAGCCCGGCTCTATTGGCAGCAGTGCCTATCCCAGCCGCGTCATTAAAGGTAAAAAAATGCCGGGACACATGGGAACAGACAAGCAGACTGTCAAAAATCTTACTGTGATTGATATTCGGGTAGAGGAAAATATTCTGCTGGTGAAGGGTGCGGTTCCCGGCGCAAAGAACGGCTTGGTCAGTATTTATATCAAGAAGGCATAGGCTGCCTTGCAAGGGAGAGGACTCATGTCAGTTTGTGATGTAATGAACACCTCAGCGGAAAAAATCGCAGAGATAGAGGTTAGCGATAGCCTGTTTGGTGTTTCGGTAAACACTGGAATTCTTCATGAAGTAGTTTGTATGCAGCGCGCCTGCCGTCGCAGAGGGACAGCAGCAACTAAGACCAGAGGCATGGTAAGCGGCGGCGGCATCAAACCGTGGAAACAAAAAGGAACTGGCCGGGCTAGAGCGGGCAGCAGTAGATCACCTGTGTGGTGTGGTGGTGGTACTGCCTTTGGACCGCAGCCGAGAGATTATAGCTATAGTATGCCAAAAAAAGTGCGGCGATTGGCACTGCGTATGGCTATGTCGGCCCGGATGTCGGAAGGCAATTTGGTCATTCTTGATCAGTTTGAAATGGCCTCTCCGAAAACTAAAGAATTTGTTGGTGTAATGAAGAATTTTTCCTTTGATAACTGCTTATTAGTGGTGGAAAAGGAGAATGAAAATGTGCAGCTTTCAGCCCGTAATGTAGTCGGTTACAAAATTTTACCGGTGGCTGGGCTGAATGTTTACGACATTCTGAAGCATGACAAGCTGATGATTGTCAAGTCAACTCTGGAGCAGCTAGAAGCGAGGCTGATGGTATGAAAAGCATTTACGATATAGTCAAAGAACCGTGCCTGACCGAGAAGTCCAATCAACTTCAGGAGACGCAGGGTACACTGACCTTTAAAGTTGCTCCAGAAGCCAACAAGATAGAGATCAGGAAGGCGGTTGAGCAGTTGTTTGATGTCAAAGTGTCTTCTGTGCGAACCGTCGCAATGCGCGGCAAGAAAAAACGGGTCGGCGCAAAATCAGTCGGGCGTACCAGCGATTGGAAAAAGGCCTACATCACGTTGTCCGAAGGGAAAATAAATTATCTCGACGAGCTGTAAGTTGCAGGAGCAGCATTTCTCTTGGGACTGCGGACGAACAACAGTGTAACGCTTTTACAGATAAACGGAAAGGAAAATGGCAATCAGGACCCATAAACCGACATCACCGGGCAAAAGGCATCAGGTATCAGTTGTGTTGCCTGATCTTTCTGACAAGGCACCTGAAAAGAGCCTGCTCAGGCCTTTGAAGAAAACCGGCGGACGCAATGCTTACGGACGGATCACAGCCCGGCATATAGGCGGCGGTCACAAGCGTCAATATCGTATAATCGATTGGAAAAGAAACAAAACCGGTGTGCCGGCAAAGGTCACTGCCCTTGAGTATGATCCTAACCGATCTGCCCATCTGGCTCTGTTAACCTATTTGGACGGTGAAAAAACCTACATTATCGCTCCAGCGGGGATCAGCGTAGGCGACATGCTGACTGCGGGAGCAGATGCGGATATCAAGCCGGGTAACTGTCTGCCGATGAGCAATATCCCTCTTGGTACGATTATCCACAATGTGGAGATGAAGATCGGCAAAGGGGCACAGATTGTCCGTTCGGCTGGTACGGCGGCGCAGCTGATGGCCAAAGAAGGCGAACATGTTCTGGTTAAGTTGCCTTCCGGCGAAGTACGCAAGTTCAATAGCCAGTGCCGGGCCTGTATTGGCGCAGTGGGCAATTCCGAATACAGTAGCAGGAAGTTGGGCAAGGCAGGACGGGCGCGCTGGGAAGGCACAAGACCTTCTGTTCGCGGCGTGGCCATGAACCCAGTGGATCATCCTATGGGCGGCGGTGAGGGTAAAAGCTCTGGCGGACGGCACCCATGCACTCCTTGGGGTATGCCGACCAAGGGCTACAAGACCCGCAGGAGAAAGAAAACCTCCAGCCGGGACATTGTCACCAAGCGCAAGTAACTCGAGGAGAATACTAACATGGCGCGTTCAGTCAAAAAAGGACCTTTTGTGGATGGCCACCTGATGAAGAAGGTGGAAACTGCACAGGGTTCAGGAGCAGGGAAAGTTATAAAAACATGGTCCAGACGTTCTGACGTTGTTCCCGATATGGTGGGACTGACCTTTGCTGTGCATAACGGCAAAAAGTTCATTCCGGTATATATTTCGGAGAATATGGTTGGACATAAACTGGGAGAGTTTTCTCCGACCAGAACCTATCACGGACATGCGGCTGACAAAAAAGCCAAACGCAAGTAGTCAATAGCACTAACCGGCCTGGAAACAGAGCGAGATCAGGAGTCATACGATGGAAGCAAGAGCCGTCGCTAAATACATTCGAATATCCCCGCAGAAGGCGAGGCTTGTAGCTGATGTTGTCCGGGGAAAAGACGTAGAGACAGCCATCACCACCCTCAGGTTCATGCCCAAAAAAGCAGCACGTATTCTGCATAAGGTGTTGGAGTCTGCTGTCGCTAATGCCGAGCAGACCGAGACTATTGATGTGGATACGCTGTATATAAAGGAAATCCAAATCAACGGCGGGCCGATGCTGAAGCGATTCCGGCCTCGTGCTATGGGCAGAGCTGCTAGGATATTGAAACGGACCAGCCATATCACAGTGGTTGTTGACGAAGCCTGAATAGGCTAGTTTTTATAGTTTTTGAGATCAACGCACAGGGAACACGGAGGACACGTTGGGACAAAAAGTCAATCCCATAGGGCTGCGGCTCAACATCACCAGAACCTGGGATTCGATCTGGTATGCTGACAAAGATTATGCTGCCAATTTATATCAGGATCAGCAGATACGCAAATACCTGAAAAAGAAGCTATACCATGCTGGCATATCTCGCATCGTCATTGAGCGGACTGGAGAAAAAGTTCGGGTCAAATTATTCACGGCGCGGCCTGGTATAGTTATTGGCAAAAAAGGTTCTGAAATTGAGAATCTGAAGCGAGACATTGAGCAAAAGTTTGGCTGTGAATGTATGCTTGACATTCAGGAAGTCAGGCGGCCTGAAGCTGATGCACAGCTTGTCGCGGAAAATATTGCCACTCAGCTAGAAAAACGTATTGCCTTTCGCAGAGCAATGAAAAAGGCTATCAGCACTGCACTTCGATTTGGGGTCAAGGGAATCAAAATTTCCTGCTCCGGTCGTCTTGGCGGTGCGGAGATGTCCAGAACCGAATGGTTCAAGGAAGGCCGGGTGCCGTTGCACACACTGCGGGCGGATATCGACTACGGCACCGCAGAAGCCAGTACCACCTACGGCAAGATCGGAGTGAAGGTCTGGATATTCAAAGGCGAAATATTAACAGACAGTGACATGTCTAACGACCAGTGATTGCACGGAATGCTGGCAGGTGTTGAAAAATGTTAAGTCCACGCAAGGTAAAGCACAGAAAGCAGCATAAAGGCAGAATGCGGGGCGATGCCCAGCGCGGCTCCCAGCTTGCATTCGGCGATTATGCACTGAAGGCGGAAGGATGCGGGCGTATGACTGCACAGCAGATTGAGGCCGCACGTATCGCCATCAACAGACAGGTGAAACGTGGTGGCCAGCTGTGGATTAGGGTCTTCCCGGACAAATCCATCACCAAAAAGCCAGCTGAAACCCGCATGGGCGGAGGCAAAGGTGCGCCGGATCATTGGGCTGCGGTTATTCATCCGGGCAGGATACTGTACGAGCTGAAAGGTGTGCCTGATGATGTGGCGAGGGAAGCACTTCGACTTGCTTCTTACAAGTTGCCTTTTCCGACCAAGATCATCGCAAGGAGCAGTACGATATGAAGACGAAAACCAGCGAACTGCGGCAGATGAACGGTGAGGAGCTGCGGAAGCAAGAGACGGAGCTGCGCGAGGAGCTGTTCAAATTGAAATTTCAGCACGGGATACGGAAGCTGGAAAATCCTTCTCGTCTGCGACAGCTGCGGAAGAATATCGCCAGAGTCCAGACCGTTCTGACCGAACAGGCGTAACCTTGGTTTAATTACAGCACCGGACCATAAAAAGAATGAGCGAGAATTCAAGCACGAGAAAAACCCAGCTGGGCTGCGTGAAGAGCAGCAGCATGGATAAGACGGTGGTCGTCACGGTCGAACGGAAAGTCAAGCACAAGTTGTACGGCAAGTACATTCGCCGTCGAGTCAACTACATGGCCCACGACGCAGCCAACCAATGCAAGATTGGGGACACCGTGCTGATTGAGGAATGTCGGCCGCTTTCAAAGAACAAACGTTGGCTTGTCAGGACAATTGTCCAGCAGGCCGTCTGATTGATATTGACAACGGCTTTTGAGTGCAAGGTGATATACTATGATTCAAACAGAATCCAGACTGAATGTCGCTGACAATTCAGGTGCCAAAGAAGTGCTCTGCATACGCGTGTTAGGCGGCAGCCGCCGTCGCTACGCCAGCATTGGAGACGTAATTGTCGTCACCGTGAAAGAGGCACTGCCTCATGCGAAGGTCAAAAAAGGCGATGTCCTTAATGCCGTCGTCGTTCGGACGACCAAAGAGATCAGTCGTCCTGAAAACACGACCGTTCGTTTTGACGACAATGCGGCCGTGCTGCTTGCAGGAAGCGGCGAGCCGGTAGGAACACGAATTTTCGGGCCAGTGGCCCGTGAACTGCGGTCTCTCGGTTTTATGAAGATTATATCTCTTGCGCCGGAAGTACTGTAAAAACAGAAATGCGGATCAGGAAACGAGGATAAGAAGATGCGGCAGGGACAGACAAGTTTGCAGAAAAACGATCAGGTTGAAGTAATTGCCGGCAAGGACAAAGGACGGGTCGGCAAAATTCTCAAGATTGACCGGGTGGGCAGCAGGGCAGTGGTCGAGCGCATAAACATCATGACGAAGCATCAGAAAGCCGTCAATGCTCAACAGCCCGGCGAGATCGTCAAAAAGGAAGCTCCCATTCATATCTCGAATCTTATGCTTGTTTGCCCTGAGTGCGCGAAGACAGTCCGCACAGGGAAAAAGTTCCTTGAGGACGGCACGAAAGTTCGGATCTGCAAGAAATGTGGTGCTACTCTGACAGGATCCGGAAATTCCGGGAAGTAAGCAATCTGCCGGTTACAGGACGGAGCAAATAGAATGGCTACAATGAAAGAACTGTACGAAAATGAGTGCAGACCGCAACTCCAGAAGGAGTTCGGATATAAAAACAAGCTTGAAATCCCAAAGATTGAAAAGATCGTTATCAATATGGGATTGGGCGAAGCAGTGCAAAATCCGAAGATTGTGGAAAAAGCAGCTGGTGAGCTGACCATGATCGCAGGCCAGAAGGCGGTGGTCACTCGTGCGAGAAAGTCCATTGCTACTTTTAAGCTGCGGGAAGGAATGCCTATTGGTACCTGTGTGACTTTGCGCAAGGACAGAATGTATGATTTCCTGTCCAAATTGATTAACATTGCTCTGCCGCGTGTACGCGACTTTCGGGGTATTTCTGCCAAAGGTTTTGACGGTAGCGGAAATTTTTCGATGGGTGTTAAAGAACATATCATTTTTCCTGAGATCGATTATGATAAGATCGATAAAATCAGAGGAATGAATATCACCATCGTCACCAGTGCTAAAACAGATGACGAAAGTCGTGCCTTGCTGGCCATGTTAGGTATGCCATTTAGGCAGCAGAAAACGGAAGAAAGCAAGAGTGGCATCAGCCAGTAACGGTGTGAAAACTACAGCAGGAGATTTTCAATGGCAAAAAAATCATTAATTGCCAAGGCAGGACGAAAGCAGAAATTTGAAGTGCGCGCCTATAATCGGTGCAAGCTCTGCGGGCGGCCAAGAGGATATCTGAGAAAATTCGGCTGCTGCAGGCTCTGCTTCCGTAAACTTGCGTCGGAAGGCAAAGTTACGGGCGTGACCAAGTCAAGCTGGTAGTCCTCGTCTGTCGGGTGTCAGGCAATAAACGCATATTTTTTAGAGGTAAATTCGGATGTCTATGAGTGATCCGCTGGCGGATTTTCTGACCAGAATACGAAACGCTGTACGGGCAAATTTTGACACGGTAGAAATCCCGCAGTCAATGCTGAAGGTGAGGGTGGCTGAAGTTCTGAAACAAGAAGGCTATATCACTGATTATCAGCTTGGAGACGAGGGTGTTCAAGGTACCATCAAAATTGAACTGAAGTACGGCCCAAACAGAGAGCAGGTCATCACCGGCATCCGCCGGGTGTCTAAGCCAGGACTACGGCAGTACAAAAAAAGCGAAGCTATCCCTAAAGTGATGAGCGGACTCGGCATAGGCATACTGACTACCTCCAAGGGAGTGATTTCTGACCGCGAGGCAAGAAGGTTGCATGTCGGCGGGGAACTCCTCTGTGAAGTATGGTAGCCGTTCGGCCAAAGAGGAGATATAACAAATGTCACGAATCGGAAAATCGCCTGTGGAGCTGCCAGGCGGAGTCAAGGTAGAAATCCAAGGCACCCGGATTAAAGTTACCGGTAAAAAGGGAACTTTAGAGCGGACTGTGCGTCCAGAAATTGAAGTCGAGCAGCAAGACAACCAATTGGTTTTTAAGCCCAAAGGCGGCGGTCGGCAAGTTTCAGCTTATTGGGGTCTGACTCGCACGTTGGTTAGAAATATGGTTGCCGGAGTGGATAAGGGTTTCGAGAAAGTGTTGGCAGTGGAAGGTGTAGGTTATCGCGCTGCGGTGGAAGGTTCCAAGTTAACATTGAATGTCGGCTATTCAGTTCCTGTTGAGTTCATGCTACCTGCTGGAATTGCCGCCGCTGTTGATAAGGCCAACAACATTACCATTTCTGGTATCGACAAAGAGCAGGTCGGGCAAACCGCTGCAACAATTAGGGATATACGAAAACCAGAACCCTATAAAGGTAAGGGAATTCGTTATTCTGACGAACATATTGTGCGCAAAGCGGGTAAATCCGGCGGAAAGGGCAAAAAGTAAGTCTCCGGCTTTCAGGATAACTCAAGGATGAAGTGAAGGCATCATGGCAAAGCAAAGCATCAAACTGACAGCGCGGAACAAGCGGATCAAAAGAATACGCAAAAAGATCACCGGTACACCGGAGCGTCCAAGAATGCGTGTTTTTCGTAGCAATCGTCATATTTATGTACAGATTATCGACGATACTAAGCAGGCGACCCTTGTTTCAATGTCGACCGAAGATAAAGAATTCGATGCTTCCGACCTCAAGGGCAAAGTTGCTCAGGCTGGCAAAGTAGGCGAGATGGCAGCAAAACGTGCTCTCTCCGCCGGGATAGATAAAGTCGTGTTCGACCGAGGTGGAAATTTGTTTCACGGTCGGATCAAGGCTCTTGCAGAAGGTGCCCGCCACGGCGGTTTAAATCTGTAATCAGGAATAAATTCAGTTGATCGGAGGTGTTTCTTGGCTGATTTCAAGCGTGCCAAAGAAGGCAATCAGGACGAGCTGATCGAAAAGATCGTCTATATCAACCGTGTTGCCAAAGTTGTGAAGGGCGGTCGTCGCTTTAGTTTTAGTGCGATAGTGGTTGTCGGCGACGGTAAGGGCAGAGTGGGACAAGGTCTCGGCAAAGCCAACCAAGTTCCTGAGGCTATACGGAAAGGCGTGGAGCGTGCTCGCAAGGACATGAAAAAGATTGCGTTGACCGAGGCATCCATTCCGCATTATATTGATGGCAAATTCAAGTCCGGCAAGGTAATGTTGCGGCCTGCGTCCGATGGTACTGGCGTAATTGCTGGCGGACCTGTTCGTGCTGTGTTAGAAGCTGCCGGAGTGCAGAATATTCTAACCAAGTGTCAGGGTTCTAACAATCCGCACAACATGGTCAAAGCGACTATGGACGGTCTGCGAAGACTGCGCTCTGTAGAGGATATCGCCAGACTGAGGGGTTTAGCTGCGGAAGAAATGGTGGCCTGAGAGACCGGGCATCGGCTGCTGCAAGATGTTCTTTTTTACAACAACAGGTTGAATCATGAGCGACACAGTGACGATAACCCAGGTCAAGAGCGGCATCGGCAGCACGGAGAAAATCCGCGCCACCCTGATCGGTCTGGGGTTGACCAAGATGCAAAAGACGATCACCAGGAAAAATACTCCTGAGATTAGAGGAATGATAAGAAAGGTGCAACATCTGGTGCGGGTGGAGGAACAACAATGCTGAAGCTGAATAATCTTTCTCCAACCGAAGGTTCGCGTAGACAGAAAAAACGAATCGGTCGCGGCCAAGGTACAGGACACGGTAAGACCGCTGGCAAAGGCCACAAGGGTGCCAAAGCCCGCACGGGTTATTCCATGAAGGCAGGTTTTGAAGGCGGCCAAATGCCGCTGCACCGTCGTCTTCCCAAGGTGGGGTTCACCAATAAATTCAAGAAAGAATATTTGATTGTCACCTTGTCTGACTTAGATCGTTTTGAGGCAGGTGCAGTAGTCAACCGCGAAGCTCTATTGGCAGCGGGTTTGCTGAGTGACAAGGACAGTAGGCTGATCAAAGTGCTTGCCAATGGTGAAATCAGCAGAAGTGTAACTGTGGAAGCGGATAAAGTTAGCCAAGGGGCCAGAGAGAAGATTCTTGCTGCCGGAGGCTCTGTCAAAGAGTAGGTTTATGAGTGGACTTGCCAGCGCAGCAAATATGCCCGAACTCCGCAAAAGGGCTGTTTTTACCCTTTTGATGTTGTTGGTGTACCGAATGGGGGTGCAAATCCCTACGCCAGGTATCAACGGTGAGGCTCTGGCTGCGTTTTTTGCCCAGAATTCGGGTACGCTGTTCGGCATGTTCAACATGTTTTCCGGCGGCGCATTGGAGAATTTTTCCATTTTCGCCCTTGGCATCATGCCTTACATCTCAGCTTCTATTATCATCCAGCTGC
>JAGIXO010000063.1 GCA_026122915.1 Candidatus Electronema nielsenii
TAATACTGCTTCATTGCTTTGTTGTTTGTACAGCCTTGATGGTCAGAGAGCGGAGGAGATAGGTTCCAGTCGTTGTACCGGGATCAATACGGATCAGCCCTTTGACATGAGGATGAGGAAGACGGAAGAGCAGCCGGTTTGCACCTTTGCGCACGTTTTGCTCGACTCTATGCTGCGGCCTGATTGTTCCCTGATCGTCAGCTGTAGTGAAATAGAGGGCAAAGTCTGTATCCTGCGGAGCATCTACATTGACCTCCACGAGATAGCGTTCGCCGTCTGCGGGTGGAGTGAACGGCACGACAAAATAGGGATCGCTGCTGGTAGCTTGCAGCAACAGGCCGTCAGTGCTTGGTTGCAGGCGTAGATCATGCCGAAGCGACACGCTGTTGATATTCAGTGAGTTATCAATCCGCAGCCGCACCTTGTCTGAGGCCGCATACTGTGCTTCCAACACCGCAGCTGTCAGCTGTGGATCAGGCGTGATCCGTTGCATGTTCCGCGCTACCCATACGTCAAAGACAATATCAGGTTTCACATGTGCAATAAGTTGCTTCAGGTGCTCGAACGGAACGTTTGGGGAGTAAATAACTCTTTTGAAGCGTTCATTGAAGTACGGTCGAAGAGCATTGCCAAAGGAATCATGAATGACTAATGCTGTCAACTTCTGCTGAGGGCAGCCGTTGGTAGAAGGTGCTTTAGCAGCGGCCTTCCTGTCTGGTAGCAATGCTAATTCCTGCGCCGATAGAGGTTGATCAGTACCAGCGCAGGGCTGTTTTATGTGAACAACAGGCACTGTTTCTCCTACTTCTTTCTCTAAGTGCATGAGTCGAGCTAAGTCACCAGAGAAAGGTACGTTGTCTATAGAGAATTCATCCTTCGAGATTGCTCTCATCTGCGCTTCAGGGAACCATTGTTTGCAATATGCTATTATTTGGTTGAACGCCAGCATGGCTCCTTCATTTGTCCAATGAGTATCCGTTTTAAAGTAAAGCTGCCTCTCTTCTTTGTTTTCCTTGAAGAGGGCATAAAGATTAACAGTATCATTAAACTTGGCTTCTTTGTTTGCCGCAGCAATGAATTTTTCATAGAAAGAAAGCCCTCTGCCGCGTTGTATCCGGCTCGGCAGATACGCATCATACACAGTTATTTTATTTGGTACAGGAATAAACAAATAGCGCACTCCGATGCGGGATAGCCAGTCTCGGCGGTCAGCAAAAATCGATAGGTAATCTTCCATAGAGATTGCATCCGCCTGCCTCTGCCCGTAATAATCATCAATGACTGATTCTCCAGTATAAAAGAACCAGCCTTCTTTTCCTTTAAGAACTACTGGAGAAGGAGACAGATGGAGTACGTTTAAAGAGATTGCATTAGAAACCCTGATTAAGCTGTCACGCAAACCGAAATGATCCTGATAAAAGGTGTCAAACTGCTTCGGAAAGGCAAGCATTCCTTGAAGATGAGCCTTCACTTCTGGGAAGGTTGCTAACTTCCTTTTTTCCGCTGTGGATATCTCTTTGCGGGGACTGACGAGGAAAAGCCCCAAGGGCACGATGAGTACGAGCAGGAAGACGGTGGAAAGAACTGCCGAGTATATCCGATTCCCCATAGTTTCAGAACCGGAAGTAAATAAACGGGTTGTAGGAATTCACTGCCAGCGAGGCAGCGGAGTAGAGCAGGACGGCAGTGATCAGCAGCAGCTTTATAGTCTGCGCGGGCAGAGCCAGTATCGCGGTGGTTGGCTGCCAGTTTTTTCGCAACCAAGGATAAAGAGGTGCACTTAATATAATTCCAGCAGCAAGGGAACAGCACAGTCTGCTGTCAAGCCTCATGCTGATCTGCGGCAACATTGCGTCAGCCTTGGCAAATCCGTACATAGCTGCAAAATAGCTTCCCACATCAGCCAGCCGCTCAAGCCGAAAGAGTACCCAGCCATTGCCGATCACGAAGAGTGTGTAAATATGCTGCCAGAGCGGATGCTTCTGATCCAGCATCTTGCCGAAACGTCCGCGTTCTACGACAAGAAAGACTCCGTACAGCAGTCCCCAAAGGATAAAGTTCCAACTTGCGCCGTGCCAGAGGCCGCAGAGTAGGAAGACGATGAGCAGATTGAAACCAGTGCGTAACGCTCCGTGCCGGTTGCCACCGAGCGGAATGTAGAGATAATCGCGCAACCAAGTAGAGAGGGACATATGCCATCGCCGCCAGAACTCTCGCACCGAGCGGCTGATGTAGGGATAGTTGAAATTCTCTAAGAGATGAAAGCCGAACATTCGACCTAAGCCGATGGCCATATCGGAATAGCCTGAGAAATCAAAATAGATTTGCAAGCTATAGCAAAGGACACCCAGCCAAGCCGTGCCAATTGAAAGTGTGTCTGCGGGTAGAGTGAAAATTTGATCCGCCAATTGACCCACGGAATTGGCAATCAGCACCTTTTTTCCTAAGCCGAAGATGAAACGCTCTGCGCCTGCGGCAAAGTCAGTGAGAGTAATTGTTCGTTGTTTAATCTGCTCGGCAATATCGTTGTAGCGGACAATAGGGCCAGCAATGAGCCGAGGGAAGAGAGAGAAATACAGTCCGATGTACAGAGGATTCTTCTGGGCTGGATATTTCTGTCGGTAGATATCAATCAGATACGACAGGGCTTCAAAGGTGAAAAAAGAAATGCCGATAGGCAGATGCACTTTCTCCAATACAAGATGCTCGATACCGAACTGAGTAAGAAGCGCATTGAAATTGGCAATGATAAAATTGGCATACTTAAAGAATCCCAGCAGCCCAAGATTGACAGCCACTGCCACTGCCAAAACTAACTTCTCTGTTTTCCCTCGCCGACTGATCAGCAGACCGAAGAAATAATTGATAATCGCCGAGGCGATGAGGACGAACACGAAAAGCTGCTCGCCCCAGAAATAGAAAAGAATACTGCCTGCCAGCAGGAGAACATTCCGTCCCCTTGCTCCAGCACAGAGATGCGCTGCCAAGATGATCGGCAGGAAAAAGAAAAGAAAAGTTATGGAGCTGAAAAGCATCGGCAGTTTCTTCCGGTTAAACAGGCAGCTAAAATTTTCGGCATTGTAGCGGAGAACCTATCAGAATGCAACTGTGGTATTGCATTTACCAGAACCACTTCAGTTCGGCAGAGATTTTCGTATTCTCTGTCTGCTCAATACCAATGAACAAGGAGGTCTGAGCGGCGAATCCCCACTGGAGTTCCGCGCTGACAAAGGGCTGCGCGTCGCCCTGATAGTCGGTAGTCTCTATCCCGGCCAGTAAGCGGCCTTTGAAATTGCCATTCCCAGCGAGCAGACCAAGATGCGGGCGCAGGCGGAGATACGGCTCTACGCTGTGCGCGGCTGCGTCAGTCATGGCGTAGGCAGTGAGCTGCGGGTGGAGTTGCCAAGCTCGTCCTGCACCAAAGGCAAAGAAGGCATCGTAGTCGTCGTCATCCTGGGCAAGGCCCGTGCGCAGTTGCCACGACCAAGGATTCTCCCCGTCTGCTGTGATGAAGTCCGTCTTGATTGTACGGATTCTAATCAGGTCAAGCTGATCAAGAAAGAAGGTATCACCGATGCTGACGGCTGCGTCGAACACGGCTAACTCGTCGCCTTCCAAGCCGTTGCGCCCTAATGCCTCTTGTACGAAGGCTGCCCCATGCAGGCGGAGAGAGCTGCCTCGCTGCTCCTCATGACCAAAGCCAATGCTCGTCAGCATCGGGCGGTTGCCTTGGGCAGGCGAGTCCAGCGCAGGCACTTCCTTCAGAGGCTCGGTGCTGGGTGGCAGGAGAAAGCGGGCCGGCAGGAACCGGTTCTTCGCTGCCTTGGTGGCTGCGCTGGGCGTGGGCTGCTCGGCAGTTAAGCGGTAGTTGCTATACGCAAGCAGGGTGTCTAAGACCTCTGCTTGCCGGTCTTGCTTCAGGTGCGCAAGCTGATTAGGCAGGGCAGTCGGCCCTTGCTGAATCACTGCCTGCGCTGCTGCCTGTTCTTCCGGCTTGAGCAGGCTGAATTGATGATACAACTTGCGCTGGGCGGAGGGAATGAAGCGCACCGCCTTAATTAAGCCGGGCTGCCCTGCTGCCTTCCTTGCCTGGTCAATGTCTTCGAGACGATGAAAGGTCTCGGTTGGCACATACCAGAAGCGGGCGTTCGTCAGCAGTGGTTCGTCGATAACCAGCTCCAACAGCTCAGAGAGCCGGAAGGCGCAGTTCTTGTCGAGGAAGTAATAGGTGAACTTCTTTCCCAGCACCTCCCAGAGATGCAGCAGCAAAAGGGTGCGCTGCGCCTCCGAGAGCAGTAGCTCGTAGTCCCAGATATCGCGGAACTCAGTGCGGGAGTAAACTAAGTCCTGCGTATAGAAATAGCGATCAGAGAAACCCGCTTCATAGCCACCGCCTATGCCGCGTAGAATATATCGCCAAACCGGTTCATCCTGTGGCACCAAAGCACCGTAGCTGACCGTTAGATCGAACATCCCAGCTTGATCATCCTGTGCGCCAGTGTTCAGTTTGAGTAAGGAATGGCCAAACACAGAGGCTGGATTACCGAGATAACCACTGACGAGAAAGATGCTGATTGACTGTACTTTGTTCGGCAGCGACCAGCGGGCAAAGGTTGTACACTGCGGCGGATCAAGGCGGTAATTCGGTAGGTTGATCTGCTGGGAAAGCCAGAAATAGCGGGCCGGAAAGCGGCAGCGGGCGTGGCTGTCCCCGTCCTGTGGCCAAGGCGCGTTGTAGGCAGCGAGATCAGCGCGTAGCTCGGCTTGCGGATCATGCTGACCGTCAGGGGAGAGAAAGAAATCCTCGGTGAGTATCTCGCTCTGCCTGCTGTCGCGATCAAAATGGAGCAGATTCAGCCACGTAGGATGCTGGGCAAGCTGTTCAAGCTGGGCAGAAGACAGGGCAAAAGCGGCAGACGTAGGCAGCAGCAGGAAGCTGAACAGCAGAGCAGCGAGAAAATATCGGCGAAGCATGGTGCGCGGTATGCTGGGTTCTGTAGTTGAAATCCTGTCGTTATCGTTCCACCTCAAATCCGTACTTCTCCAGCACAGCCTTTGCCTCTGCACTGGCAAGGTACTCAAAGAAGGCTTTTGCCGCCTCGTTTTTTGCTCCAGATGCAGTCAACAGCATGGGAGAGGTAATTTTGTCATGCAACGTATCTGCAACGGTGAATAGAATTTTTGCATTCTTCGCCAGCTGCGCGTCTGTCTTATAGACAAAGGCTCCGTCCACTTCCCCCTGTTCTGCATACATCAGAGCTTGGCGGACATCATCGGTCAAGGCTAACTTCTTCCCTTGCTCCAGCGCGGCGTAAGTGCCCGCCCGCTCTAAAGCCTGTTTCGCATATTGCCCAGCTGGAACGTTGTTTGGATTACCGATAGCAATGCGGTCAAGGGTAGAGAGCTTGTTCAGATCAAGATCAGTTTCAGCTGCTTTCGGACTACCGATAAACACTAAGCTGTTGAATGCAAATATCCGACTTGCTTCCTGCCCAGCTAATTGCTTTTCAAGCAGATACTTCACCCATTCCGTGCTGGCAGAAATAAAGATGTCTGCGGGTGCGCCTTGCTCAATTTGCTTGGCTAATCCGCCTGATGCGCCGAAGTTCGGTAGCACCTTCGTTTCCGGCTGCTTGACCGCATAGGCTGTGATGATCTCCTTGCAGGCATCGGTCATGCTGGCCGCAACCGACAGATGAACAGTCTCCGCCTGAAGCGCGGCAGCGGAACAGAGATGCAGCAGCAAGGTGGTGAAAAATACGTTCCAGCTCATGAATAACTCCTTTTGTCTATGGTAGTTTTTAGGGAGAACGCGGTATATAGCTGAAGCAGCATAAAGTGAACTTGAATGTCATTCCGAGCAAAGCGAGAAATCTCCTCTTCGTCCTTGGCGTGAGATTTCTCGCTCCGCTCGAAATGACAGATACGACGGTTCAAAGTATGTTGCTCTGGCTATACTCTCTATCAGAGACAGCATAGTGTCTCTTGCGGAGTCACTACGGTGTCTCGGTTGGAGACACTATGGTCACTCCACTGGAGACACTATGGTGTCTCGGTTGGAGTCACTATGGTGTCTCCGCTTTGACACGGCGTACCCTATCCATCAGCCTTCTTCCTGCGGCCCGGCTTCTTCCCCTTTGCCGCAAGAGGCAGCAGGCTGGCGGTGTATTTCTGGTACAGATCAAAGAGGAAGGCCACCCGCTCGGCCTCGGATTTGAAATCACGGCGACCATAGGCAGCATCCACGGCCTTGTCTAAGGCGCGGTGTGCCTCGTGCAGCACGGGCGGCATGGTCAGCGGATCGTAGAGATCAGCGAGCGAGGAGTCCGGGAACTGAGCGCGAGCATCCAGCACAGCTTGCGCGGCAGCTTCCACCGCCTGCTGCTGCTTGTCGCTTGGGCTTGGTGGCCAAGGGAAGTTGTTGTAAACGATGCTGGCGGAATAGCGGTAGCGGCTTTCAAGGCGACCGCAGGTAGTGCGCATCCAAGCATTGTGCATGAGGGATGTCAGAATGCCGAAATCAAACAGCGTTGCATCTGGAACCTGAAAGTTTGCGTTACCACAGACAACATCTGCCGAAAGATAGCCAACTGGAATGTAGATTCTGTTCTCTGAGGTGTGTGCTGGAACAAGTAGGTACGTTGTTTTGCACTGCCGTATCTCCGCAAATAAGGTCGGAGTCGCTGCCAGTTCCCGTGTGTCTGCTTTGGTGCTTACCAGCCGCATATCTCTGACTTTTTCTATCCGTTGCTTGACCAATGGCATCTTGTTGAGAAGGTTTGGCGGACAATCCACCAGCCATAAACAATAGCGGGGTGTGTTGTACAGGAACTCATCCGCATTGAGAAAGCGTCTTATCCATTGCGTAGAATCCGGCTCCCGGTGAATCAGCTCCTTATATTCCTCAGCAGACAATAAAAGATTGCCACCGTCAGCCGGTTTGCTTCCATACAGCATCGACGGCACAGAACAAATTGGAACCCTGCGGTTGCACAGCAGCACATTCGGCGCATCAACCAGATACGGGTTGATGTTGTTCACCGCGATGCAATGCGACTCGCCCTTGATGTCTTCATACTCGAACAACCACTTAGGCTGCACCTCCTCTGCCGCAAAGCCAACAATCACGCAATGCACAGCGGCCTTGCCCCGCCCCTCGTTGTTCCACTGAAAGGTGCGGTGGGCGAAGAATATCCGGCAGCCTTGTGAGAGCAGCCAATTCCACAGCACACTGACCTGCTCGCCTTGACAGATGGAGTTCGTGGAGACAAAGGCGCAGCGGATGGCTGTATTCCGCAGCATCTGTGCTGCCTTCACGTACCAGGCCGCAACAAAATCCAGCAGGCCGCTGTTGTTGATGCCTGCAAAGACCAGAGCAGCATCCGTTCTCTGTTCCGCGTTCTGATAAGTTTTCCCCACAAACGGCGGATTGCCCATGATGTAACTCAGTCGCTCCACCGGAACCACCTCGTTCCAGTCAAGGCGGAGAGCATTGCCGCAGATGATGTTCGGACTGGTTTTCAGCGGGATGCGAGCGAAGTAGAGGCCGAACTCCTCGGAAACCTGCTGGTTCATCTGGTGGTCAGTCAGCCAGAGAGCCACTTGCGCGATCTGAGCCGGGAACTCTTCCAGTTCTATGCCGAAGAACTGATCAACATTCAGGCGGATGAGACCGCGCACATCCAAGCTCTGCTGCACCTTCTCAACCTCGTTCCGCACGCTGGTGTGGAGGACGCGGAGAATGTCCAATTCGAGCAGACGCAGCTCACGGTAGGCAATCACCAAGAAGTTGCCGCAGCCGCAAGCAGGATCGAGAAAGGTCAGACTGCGTAGCTTCTGATGGAACTCTTCCAGCTTCTTGCGAGTGCCCTTCACCTTGCCGAACTCCTCGCGCAGGCTGTCGAGAAAGAGCGGCTTGATCAGCTTGAGAATGTTCTGCTCGCTGGTGTAGTGCGCACCAAGGTTGCGGCGGGCTTGCTTGTCCATGATCGACTGGAACAGCGAGCCGAAGATAGCTGGAGAGATACGCGACCAATCCAAGCCGCAGCAGTCGAGCAGGCTCTGGCGCATGGCCGCGTCAAAGGCAGCAATGGGCAGCGGCTCCTCGAAGAGCTTGCCGTTGATGAAGGGAAAGGCGGCAAGCTGCTCGTCAAGATGCTTGAAACGGCGGTCTTCCGGCGTGTTGAGCACTTGGAAGAAAGCAGCAAGCTGCGGGCCGGTGTCGCTGCCGTCCTCGCCGGTGCGCTGCTCGATGAAGTCCTGAAACTGCTGCGGTTGAAAGATGCCGGTGTCCTCGGCAAAGAGGCAGAAGAGCAGCCGGACAAGATAGACCTCCAGCGCATGGCCGCCGTAGCCGGTCTCCTTCATCAGGTCGTGCAGACGGCCCATGCGCTCCGCCGCCTTGATGTTGACTGGGTCTTGCTCGCGCACCGCGTGGCTCTGGTAGCCCGCAATGAAGCCGAAGAGCGCAGGTGCTTGTGCAAGTCCTTCAGCTCAAAGTCATGGCGGCTGTCCTCCTCCAGATCATAGAGGCGGAAGCGGGCGAAGTCGGAAACAAGGAGGTAACGCGGCAGCTCGCGCTCCTTGAGACCGGGAAAATAGCCGAGGGCTTGCTGGTGAGCGCGGTCAAGGTCTTTGCCCCGCGACTTATGCTCGATCAGCAGCTTGCCTTTCCAGAGCAGGTCGATGCAGCCGTCGCGCCCGTCGAGCTTCTTCACCCGCTGCTCAAAGCTGGCGACTCTGCGGCGGTCTATGCCGAAGACGTGGAAGAACTCGTTCCAGAAGGTCTTCGCTTCGGCCTGCTCTGAAGCCTCGTCCGCCCACCTCCGTGAAAAGGCGACAGCACGGGACTTGATTTCGTTCCAGCTAAGTGGGGGCATGGGGGAGTTACCTGATCCCTAACCCATGTTCTTTGCCCGCTACAGGTAGGCATTTTGTCCGTGCAGGACGTAGATCGACAGTAAGTCCAGCCTTAACTGCAATCCTGATCAGTGCATCAATGGTGAATCTGCTAATTTTCCCTCTTGCGATATCGCTGATGCGCGGTTGACTGACTCCAAAAAGCTCCGCAGCCTCTTCCTGTGTCATACGTTCACGTTTCAGATAGCCGCTTATCTCCTCCATCAGTCTGCTCTTGATCTCAAGAATAGCACGCTCGCCAGAATCATCAGTCAGCGCATCCCAGACACTGTTGAATCTCTCTGTCATGATGATTTCCTCCTTAGAATTTCCTCATACCGTTCCTTGGCAACGTCAACATCCGCTTTGCGGGTCTTTTCAGTCTTCTTCTGAAATGCGTGGAGAACGTACACAGCATCATCAAATTTGGCGACATACATGACGCGGAAGATGCCACCTTCATCCTGAATCCTGATTTCCTTCACACCTGCACCGACAGCGGGGAAGGTCTTCCAGTCATCCGGCTCACTGCCCCTCTGCACCTTCTCCAACTGATACCCCGCATCCTGCATGGCTGCGCGGGGGAATCTCTTTAAGTCTCTCAACGAGGTGCCGACAAACTCAATCTTCTTGTGCGTCATAACTGATTATATAAAA
>JAGIXO010000064.1 GCA_026122915.1 Candidatus Electronema nielsenii
GTACGCCAGCAGGCCAACGCACTTTGGTCGCTCTCCCGCCTCACCTTCACCCACGAGATGAGCCGTTTCATCCTGATCGAGCAGCTGTATAGAGCCTGTTCAATTAAGGCCGGACACAAGTATCATCGATAAGGCTACACTTCCCCACGCAGCACTGGCTCAATGATCTCAAAGACCTGTTCCACGGTAATTGCCTTCAGGCATTGGTTGTCTGTGCAAGGAGTCTTGCGGTGATTGGCCGCGCTCACACAAGGTGAACAAGCTAATCCAGCAAAGATAGGCGTGGAATTGCCGAGCGAGCCGTACAGCTTCGGTGTTTCAGGGCCGAAGAGTACAAAGGTTGGCAGTAGGGTGATCGAAGAGAAATGGCCAGGGCCGGAGTCGTTCGTTACCATCAAGGCGGCAATGCTATAGAGCAGCGGTAACTGTCCCAGCGTCACTACTCCGGCAAAGTTACTGCAACGTGGATGATTGACACTAAGACGCTGTTGCTCTGCCTCTGCATGTTCTGCGGGCGCACCGGTGATTAAGACAAGCGTATCCGGGGTAGTAATCAAGATGCACTGCATCAGCTTGATGTACCGCTCCGGTGGCCAGCGTCGCTGCGGCAGCATCTCGCTGGCGTTAGGATTAATCAGCACTAATCGGTGCCACGTGCGATCATAAGCAGGATAATGCCGCGCCACCAATTCGTGCATGGCCGCCAGCTGCTGTTCGGTGAAGCTGACTCTTGACAGGCTGATTTCTGCATCACTGATCGGTTGCTTGGAATAGGGCAGCTCTGGCGTATCTGCCAGCAGACTGTTGACCAAGGCAATGAAGTTCTTGGCAATATGCTGATGCGGATTATACGCCACCCGATGCGTGAGCAGCTCGCCCCGATATAAGCCCTCGTTGCAGAAACGATAGAAGCCCACCCGGTTGACGGCTCCACTTGCGCCCGTGAGCAGGGCGGTAAAGCGCGAGAACAGCTCCATATCAAGCACGGTGTCGATCTGTCGTTGCCGTGTCCAACGCAGGAAACGCAGGGTGTCCCAAGCCAAGGTAACAAGGTTGTCCTCACGCAGCGTAAAGACGTTTGCGGGCGGGATGGTGCCGGTGAGATCAAGACTAGCCCGATTATGCGCGAAGATAACGAAGAACAGTTCCGCGTCGAACTGCTGCCGTGCTTTGCGCAAGGCTGGATCAGCTAAGATAGTTGATCCCATCTCAGACAACTCGATGAAGAGTATCTTCTTTGGCAGCAGCTGCGTTCTGCGCAGAACAGCCTCTTTCAGCTTCACCGCAACGGTAAGGAGAAAGGTCAGCGGGATACCTATCCAGCGATCCACTGCACGCATGGTGTCAACATTCATACAGCCCTCTCAATAAAAGAACGCGGAACATCTTCGATGCTCCCTTGGTAGTTTTCCCGACAATGCTTTCGAGTTGATCTCGAAGCCTGCGTCGAGATTACTCCGAAGCCTGCGTCGAGTTTGCCTCGAAGCCTGCGTCGAGTTTGCTCCGAGGCTTGCGTCGAGTTTGCTCCGAGACCTGCCTCGAGATTGCCTCGCCTTCTTTTGCCTGCGGCTTGCCTTGTTGGGTCAGATAAATCACCAAGCCGGGCAATGAGGAAGCCAGTGTAGTTAGGCCGCAGAGCAGGGAAAAGGCCAGCACTTTGGTCTTGTCCGCGCCTACCAGCATGAAGAAGCCGACCATCGCGCCCTCACGCACACCCCAGCCAGCCAATGAAATAGGCAGGATAGTCAGCAGGACAACAGGCGGCACCAAGGCAAGATAGACGTGCAGCGGAAAATCTAACCCAACTGCCAAACCATTCATAAAGAAGGCACTGATCGCCAGCAGGTGGATGAGGACTGACAACCCTAACTGAAGGCTAATTGCGCTGGGCGAGGAATAGACTTGGAAATATCGCTCTGACAGATTACCGAGGAAACCGAGATACTTGCCTTGCGCAAAGAAGGCGAACTTACGCAGCAGGAAAAGCATGAGTAGCCCGACAGCTAAGGCAACGAGAATCAGGAGCAGTGGGTATTCCACCTGCGGCGGCAGCAGCTTATGGCTCATGAGCAGGGCCGCAATGTTGAGCAGCAGCAGGCCGGCCAAGCCCACAACTCGGTCGATAAAGACACCAAAGAAGGCTTCCTTAGCTGAACCGATCCGAGAGCAGTCAAGAATACGGATGCCGTCACCGCCAATACTGGAGGGCAGTCCTTGGTTGAAGAAAAGACCTTTGAAATAGCTGCGCAGATAGAACATGCGCGGGGCATGAAAGCCGAGTCGTTCCATAATGAGTCGCCAGCGGCAAGAGGCCACCGTGTTACAGAGTATCTGCACTGCAACAGCGATCAGCAGATACAGGGGCGAGGCAGCACGCAGAGCAGCAGCGGTCTCGCCGGGGTGAATGTGACTGAAGATGAAGTACAACAGGAGGCCAGCCACACTCAGCTTGAGGCCGTAAGTCAGCAGAGTTTTCTTCATGGTTATTTAAGCTGTTGTTCGCAGCGCGGACAGGGTTTAAAGCCTGCTGTCCGCGCCACTCTGACATTGATAAATTGCAAGGAGGATTGGGGACTGCGGTGCTGCGGGCAGTCGGGCAGGTGGAAGAGACGGGTTTCTGGGTTAGCATGAACGAGCAGGCCGAGCGTGACTGGCAGCACGGGCCTCTTCCGCCGATGATGTTTTCTCTGCCAGCGGGCGGACAGTTTTTGCCACGGCTTGAGCAGCACGGTCTCCAAGAGCCAGTGACCAGCGGTGGTCAGCGGCTCAGGCACTACAGGCCGCTCTTGCTCCACCCGGTGAAAGATAAACAGCACCAGCACCGCAAACAGGGCATTGGGCAGCCAGAGACCGATGAACACCGGCACAGCCCGGTCTTCAGCCATCACTTGGCCAATGGTGGACATCATGTAGTAAAGCACAAAGAAGGCTAATCCCAGCGGAATACCAATCGCCTTACGGCCTGGCCCGGCCTGAAGACCGAGCGGCAAGCCAAGCAGACTAAGGATTAGGCAGCCAACCGGCATGGCCAAACGATGATGATACTCGCTCATGAAGGTGAGCACATCCTGAGGATGCGCGTCAGGACGGTTAGCCTCGGTTAAGAGCTGCTCCTGCGACATGCTGCTTTTACTGAGCTGGGTGATATCGTCACCGTCAATCTTCGTGGGTGGCTTAAGCGGAATGCTCAACGAGTAGCGGCTGAAACGGACAGTTTGACCGTCAAAGCCGCTGGTGCTGTGTAGGGTGCCGTCGTGCAGAACAATGGTGACGGCCATCCGGCTGATATCAGCCTGCATCCGACCGTCTTTGGCCATGATAATGATCGGCTGCTGACGGCCCCGCATATCTGAGACATAAACCCCGCGCCAAGCCCCGTCTTGATCTGTCTCATCAACATAGACTACCACCTCGCCCAAAGCTTCAGTGAACTTCTTCTCCTTGATCCCTTTATCGATCTTCTCCTTAGCGAGCTGATACATGAGCTGGCGCATGGCAATCTCACCTGCTGGGATCAGGCGGACAGAGAAATAACCGGTCAGGGTCGCAATCGCGGCAGCTAAAAGCACCACGGGCGGCAGCATCTGACGCAAACTGATACCACAGGCTTTAAGGGCCAGCATCTCGCGATCAGTGGTCAGACGAGTGAAACCAATGATGACCCCAGTCATCCCGGCCATCGGAATGACATAGAGCAGGAGATGGGGAAAGATGTACGAGAAGAGACGAATGAAGTCAGAGAGGCCAATGCCTAAATCCAGCACGATTTCCAGCAAAGGAATCAGCCGAACGAGAAAGAACACGCTGTACAGGATGAGAAAGCTGGCAAAAAATGGTGCCAGCAGCTCAGATGCTACGTAGCTGTACAGCAGCGGAGACAGGCCGTTACGGCGCATGAGTCTCCGCTGCGGGTTGAGACGGCTGCTGCTCGGGTTGAACCGCCGGGGCCTGTTCAGGCTTGCCGATGATGTTCTTGATATTGACGTTGATCCAGTTCTGATCCCACCATTCCACAGGAGTAACAAAGATGCCGTGCACGAGCATAGAGAAGTGAAGATGGTCGCCTGCGGCCATGCCAGAAGTACCGGAACGGCCTATGATCTCATTCTTTTCAACCAGCTTATTGACAGTAGTTTCAATCCGACTGAGATGGGAATACAGGCTGCTGATGCCTTGGCCGTGATCGAGGATCACCACATTACCGTAAATGCCAAGGTAATCAGCGAACGCCACCCGGCCCCGGTTAGCGGCCCGGATTTCCGCGCGCTCATTGGAAGCGATGTCAATGCCGAGATGCGTCTGCTTGTCGATCTCCTGTCCCTTGTGAAAATATGTACGCTGATCGGCAAAACCAGCCCGCCCCGCGCCCGGCATCCGCAAAAAGCGATCCTGCCAGAGCTGGTCCGCCGCTGTGTTCCGACAGACTTCACTGATCTTCTCCGCATTCCTCACTCGAACGGTCTGATTAACAAAAAGATATTTCTCCAAGTCCGTTCCTTTCATTTCAGGGTAAGCCTGCTGGAATTCAGGAATCTTCTTTTGCAGAAAGCTCTCAGAGATTTCAATCCGATCATGCTTATCTTTTGCCTGCTTAAAATACACGGAAAAGGTTGCCTGTCCCTCATTGCCGGCTTGGTCTGATCCCACTACCCGCGTATTTTCTGGTTTGGCACTGTCCCACGGCAAGGCGATATAGGCGATATAGGTTTTGTCCTTCCCTTGCAGAGGAAAGCCTTGGAAGAACTGTTTTTCGATCATCACCCCGTGCCGAGATAACGGTTCTGAGGAACTGTACAACACCATGCCGCTACCGCCCTGCTGGAGGTGCATCTGTGCATGTTCGACAGTGAGCATCGGTGGGGCAGAATCAACCATCACCGAAAAACGGAGTTCGGTGCTGTTGCGCTTGAGCGAGAAGTCACAAACAGCCACTACTAATTCAGCTGCTCCTTCTTTCAAACCGAGGTTCTTTGGATCAATAGTCACAGTTTCTTTCACTTCCGCCGGACCAGCTTTGGCAAACCACGACAAACGAGGATACTGTCGGTCAAAGAGCAGAAAAGTTGCGCCGTTCTGGAGCAGGTTGATAGTAATCTGGCGGATGCCGCTTTTCTTATCTGCGGCTTGAACAGGCATATCCATTGCCCCACCGACAAATTTTATTTCCTTTTCAACCGCGACGGTAGGTTTTTCAAATTCAAACAGCACAAACAGTGCCGCGCCTGCCGCAACTACCAACAGCATCGACAGAGAGATCAGCACTAAGCGAGCTATCTCTTTAGCGTTGGCGGAACGGAAATATGTTTTGAAACCGCGTCTATTCTGTTTGATCATAGTCAGTCTCTTGTTATGGCGTATGCTTTTTATTCATTCCAGATGATCTCATATCGTTGGACATGGAGATCAGGTACAGGGATCACAGTGATTCGCTTGCTGATTGACTGCTCCAGCACGCGCACGTGTCCGGCCTCTTCCCGTAGCAACAGGTCGGCGACGCGAGGATTGACCCGCAGCGTGATATTATTACTGCCGTTGATCTGCAACGCATCACGGGAGATTTTACGGAAGATTTCGTAACAGATCGTGCGCCGGGCTTTGACCACCCCTTCACCGCCGCAGCACGGACAATTTTCATTCAGCGTCCGCGAAAGGTTCTCGCTGGAACGTTGCCGGGTCATCTGCACTAAACCGAAGTCAGACATTCTGAGGATGTTCACCCGGTTGCGATCTTTGGTCATCGCCTCTTGCAACGTTCGGTACAATGTCTCCCGGTCTTGCTCGGTCTCCATGTCGATGAAATCGATGATGATAATTCCACCGATGTTGCGCAGCCGAAGCTGGGCCGCGATCTCGCGTACCGCTTCCATGTTGGTCTTGAAGATGGTCTCGCTGAGATCATTTTTACCCACATAGCGACCGGTATTCACATCGATTACGGTCAGGGCCTCTGTCGTCTCTATGATAAGATACCCGCCGGAGCGCAGCCAGACTTTTTTATCCGCAGCCCGATTGATAGCAGTCTCGATGCCGTAGGCTTCAAACAGCGGCACTTCGCTGTCATAATGGACAATCCGGCTTTTCAACTTGGGCGCAAAGGTGCTGACAAAGGCCAGCAGTCGTTCATGCACCTCTTGAGAGTCGATCACCACCTCGTTGACATTGTCGGTGAGGAGGTCGCGGGCCGAGCGCAGAGCGAGGTCGATATCCTTATGAACTATGCCGGGTACAGGCGACCGAGGGGCGGCAGATTTAATATCATCCCAAAGCAAAAGCAAAAACTCCATGTCTGCTTCAATTTCCGCACTGGTAATGTTCTCCGCGACTGTGCGGACAATAAAACCGGTTCCGGCAGGCCGTAGGCTTTCAATCTTCTGACGCAATTCCTCGCGCACTCGCTCGTCTTCAATTTTGCGCGAAATGCCGATGTGATTGGTTAGCGGCATGAAAACCAGATTACGGCAGGCCAAGGTGATGTGGCAAGTTAACCGCGCTCCCTTGGTACCCATCGGGTCTTTGGCGATTTGCACCATGACCGTCTGCCCTTCTTTGAGTAATTTTTCAATACCGGGACGAGTGGCAGCGGTGCAGCGATCGGTCAGCGAAGGATCGTCGGGATAATGACGACGGCAGCAGGGTGGCTCGTCATCAGCCATCCGCTCTTCTAATTGCGGTAAGGAAGAAGCATAAACATCATCTACATAAAGAAAACCGGTGCGATCAAGACCGATATCAACAAAGGCCGCCTGCATTCCCGGCAACACCCGCACTACTCTGCCGCAGTAGATACTGCCGACTAATCCTTTTTCCGCAGGTCGCTCAATATGAAATTCAAGCAGATTACCACCTTCGACCAAGGCGATCCGGTTTTCATAAGGCGCGGCGTTGATCAGAATGTCTGTGTACATCGGTCTATTTTTCATCGCTTATTTGCAACAGGCAGAGTCTGACAACGCGGCGCGGGCAACTTAGGCAGGCAGAGGCGGTGAAAGATGTTGTTTCAGATCAGGGAACTCGTTTAGATTAACAAAAAAAGCCGAACAGACACGCTGTGGCTGACTGATAAAACAAGTTATGATACCCGACTTACCTCGCTCTGCCAAGGAGGGATTGGTTGGCTTTGCCGGTTCTTATAAAAAAAATAAACCTCCTGCGTAACTCATAGAGAGTGCAGTCTGAACGCAGGCCTTTTCCGTTGAGCGGTGACAAAAATGATAGCCGGGACGATCAGTAATGACCGTCCCGGCGTGGAAGGAGAAGAAAGTTTGCTTTACTGCGCTTGCTCCGTTTGCTTGACCATCTCCTCCATCTTTTGATTTTGTGCATTCTGCAAGGCTTGCGAGTCATTGGCCTTATTTAAGGGCTTCTGGATTTGCTCAACCGCTTTTTGCGCCACCTTGTCTGAGGCTTGTTCCACCACGCCTTTTTTCTTCTCCCCTGGCTTTTCCTCCGAGCAACCAACTAACAGCCCGAAAAGTGCCAGCCCACAGGCAGTTGCTTTGAGATAACTTCTGTTTCTCATTTTGTTGCGCATGTTTCTCATCGTATTGTTCCTCCAGTTGTAGTTACAGGAGCGAACCCTTGTGTTCCCCCTGTTTTCCTAAGATCAGTTATTCGCGAGGCTAGCATAGCCTCATTTTCTGATTCGCTGCTTTATTTTTCCGGTGATTTCGTCAAATTCCGGCAGGCGGAGTAAATGCAGCGCGGCAGCATAGAGCAAGGAAGCACTGCTGATTAAGATTGCAACTCCGGCTAATTGGAGCAAAAGAGTTCCTTGCAGCAGCGAACTAAACAGAATTTTCAAACCAATGATCCCTAACGCCATGATCGCGCTGGCCGCGATGATCTTGAGCGTACCCAAGGCAAGCTGCTTCAGGGCGAAACCAGCCAGCTTGCGATTCAAGACAACGCCGAGGAAAAGGAAGTTTAGCACCATTGAGCAAGAGGTAGAAAGGGCAATGGCGCGGAAGGAAAGCTGGTCAATGGTCAGGGTGATGAAGAGAATGTTCGCGGCCACGGCAAGGAACGAGCTGATCACCGGGTATTTAGTGTCGTTGAGGGCGTAGAAGACCGGCACCATGATTTTCACCGCTGAATAGGCGAAGAGGCCGCAGGAATAGCAGATTAGGGCCTCGGCGGTGCGGTGGGTATCCTCAGCGGTAAAGGCTCCGTGCTCAAAGATCAGGCGGATGATCGGCCCGGCGAGCAGAATCAGGCCGACTGTGGCCGGAATAGTCAGGCTGAAGACCATGACCAAGGAGGAGGAGAAGGTCTGCCGTAGTCCGGCAAAATCCTTCTGCGCGGCATGACGGGCTAAAACCGGCATAGCGGCGATGGAGAAGGCCACGCCGAACACGCCGATGGGCAATTGCACGAGGCGGAAGGCGTAATTCAGCCAGGACACCGAGCCTTCCATGCACGAGGCGGCGAAGTTGGTGTTGACGAAGACGTTGATCTGGGTGGCGGACAGGCCGATGGTGGCGGGCAGCATCAGCCAGAGGATGCGTCGCAGGCCAGGGTCGCGGAGGTCAAGCTGTGGCCGGAAGCGGAAGCCAGTTTTGCGCAGCGCGGGCAGCTGGACGAGGAGCTGGAGCAGGCCGCCGAGCAGCGTTCCCCAAGCCATGCCAACAATCGCGGGCTGGCCGAACTTGGGCAGCAGCCAAGCCAGCGACACGCCGCCGATGATCGAGCCGAGGTTGAAGAAGGACGAGGACATGGCCGGGACAAAAAACTTGCCCTTGGTATTGAGCATCCCCATCACCGCCGCCGCCAAAGCCACCAGAATCAGAAAGGGGAACATGATCTGGCTCATCAAGGCGGTCAGCTCGGTTTTGCCTGCAATTGCCGCAAAATCCGGGGCAAGCAGGCGGACAATCGGCCCGGCGCAGATCATGCCCAGCAGGACAATAAGACTGAGCAACATGGCAAGAAAAACCAGCACGTTCGAGGCCAGCCGCCAAGTCGCCTCCTCGCCCTTGTTGCTGTCGTAATCCGAAAACACGGTGACAAAAGCGGCGGAAAGTGCGCCCTCGCCAAACAAATCGCGGAGCAGGTTAGGAATGCGGAAGGCGACGACAAAGGCATCATAGGCGTAGCCTGCCCCGAACATGTGGGCGAAAACCTGCTCCCGCGCTAGCCCCAGCACCCGACTGCACATCACCGCGCCGCTGACCGTTCCTGCCGACCGCGCAATCTTCCCGGTTGAACTGCTTGCTTTTTCTGACATAATTTCCCCGACTCTGAACAGCCGGTTTGATGGTTATCGCTTGACTTGAAAGGGATTAAGGATGAGAATGCGGCTCATCATTTCCCGACAGATGGTTGTTACCATTCCCGGAGCAAAAGGGGAAGCCCTTTTCCGCGCAAAAAAACAAGCTCTTCATCATGCCAAAAGCCCTCCATCCCAAAGCCACCGCCTTTGTCAGCCAGAATTTATTTGCTGGGCTATCTTCTTTTGCCGAATTGGAAAACCGCATTGCGGCTCTGCCTGACAATCAGTCTCGCGGCGATGCCTTTGAAGTTTTTGCTGA
>JAGIXO010000065.1 GCA_026122915.1 Candidatus Electronema nielsenii
GATGAAGGGAAAGGCAAAATTGTTGATCTGCTGACAAGCCATGCTGACTGCATTGTCCGCTTTCAGGGCGGCAACAATGCCGGACACACCTTGGTAGTAGAAGGGAAAAAATACATTTTTCATATCATTCCCTCCGGCATTCTCTATGAGAATAAGCTCTGCATGATCGGTAATGGAGTGATCATTGATCCCGGTGTGCTGCTTGATGAAATGGACGAGCTTCAAACTAAAGGCTTGCCGGTGCATCCTGATCGCCTCTTGATTAGCGAAAATGCTCATCTGATTATGCCGTACCACTGTTTGCTTGATCAAGCACGCGAAGCTGCTTTGTCTATCGGCAAAAAAATAGGGACAACCGGGCGTGGTATCGGTCCTTGCTATATGGATAAGGTCGGTCGAGTTGGTATCAAGATTGGTGATTTACTCGATTTCAGCCAATTTCTTGACAAGCTGCAAGCTAATTTGGAGGAAAAAAACTTTTTTCTGACCAAACAATACAACGCCGCGCCAGCTTCGTTCGACGCAATCAAGGCTCAGTTTGAAGGCTATGCCGAGCGACTTTCGTCTTTTATCGGCAATGTATCGGTGGTGTTGGATCAGGCACGCAAGGCAGGAAAAAACATCCTCTTTGAGGGTGCGCAGGGTACGCAGTTAGACATTGACCACGGCACCTATCCTTTTGTTACTTCGTCTAATACGGTAGCCGGCAACGCCTGTATCGGCTCTGGTTTTGGCCCGGCCCATATTGATCAAGTGATCGGCATTCTCAAGGCCTACACTACACGCGTGGGTTCCGGCCCCTTCCCCTCTGAGCTACCGGAAGGCGACGCGATTGGCGATGAACTCCAGCGCAAAGGCGGGGAATTCGGCGCGACCACAGGCCGTCGCCGTCGCTGCGGTTGGTTAGATATGGTGGTGGCTAACGATGCAGTGCGGCTGAACGGTCTGACCGGTTTGGCAATTACTAAGTTAGACGTGCTGTCCGGCCAGCCAACACTGAAAATCGGTCGCAGCTACACTGTCGAGGGCAAACCCTTTGACCGGATGCCCTGCAATATTCGCCAAACTGCCTTAGCTCGACCTGTTTACGAGGAAGTAGAAGGCTGGAGCGAGGATATCAGTAAAGTACGTGATTTCAGCGAACTGCCGCAGAAGGCCAAGGACTACATCCGTCGGATTGAAGATATTTCTGGAGTGCCACCGGTTATTGTTTCGGTTGGCCCTGATCGCGCGGAAACGCTGCTTCTCCGCAACCCCTTTGAAAAATAGTTTTTCGATTTCACATTCGCTGCAAAAGCAGATATTATACACACACAGAGTGTCAGCTGCGCTGCGGCGAGCATCGTTCTGAGGAGATTTATATGGCTCGTATTACTGTTGAAGATTGTCTCGACCAAGTTGGTGACGACAACCGTTTTGCTTTGGTTCATCTGGCGGTGGAACGTATTCGCCAGCACCGGCAGGGAGAGCCGTTTTTGGTCGGTGGCAAAAATAAAGAAGTCGTCATGACCCTGCGGGAAATCGCGTCTGGCAAAGTGACCTTCGGCAATATCAAAGACCTACCAGCCCAACGTCGGGCGCGGGAAGCGGTTGAACGCGACAGTAAAGGCGAATAGATTTAGACGAGCAGACGCAGAATATGAGCAAAGATTATTATGAAATCCTCGAAGTCCCCAAGAATGCGGACGGGGAGGTCATAAAGAAGGCATATCGGAAGCACGCCATGAAGTATCACCCGGACCGCAATCCGGGCGACAAAGAGGCTGAAGCTCGCTTCAAAGAGGCTGCTGAGGCCTATGAGGTTCTCAGCGACAAAAAGAAGCGGCAGGTGTACGATGCCTACGGTCATGACGGTCTGAAAAATACCGGCTATTCCGGCCCCGGCGATGCAGCGGACATTTTTTCTCATATTAATGAAATGTTCGGTGGCATTTTCGGGGGCAGTGGACGAGCGCAGCAGCGCAATCCCAACGCGCCAGCGCACGGCAATGATTTGCGCTACGATCTGGAAATTTCCTTCATGGATGCCGCCCACGGGGTGGAGAAGGAAGTCGAGATTGAAAAGCGGGAAACCTGCTGGACGTGCGAAGGCTCAGGCGCACGGCCCGGCAGCAGCCCGCAGACCTGCTCGACTTGTAAAGGCAGGGGCGAGGTGATCCGCTCGCAAGGCTTTTTTCAGGTCAGCTCGACCTGCCCGCACTGCCGAGGCGTAGGCCAGACCGTGTCTGATCCCTGCGGCGATTGTCACGGTGAAGGGTTAGTGAGCAAGAAGAAAAAGGTCATGCTCAAAATACCCGCTGGAGTGGATACTGGCTCGCGGATGCGACTCACCGGTGAGGGCGAAGGCGGTCGTCGAGGCGGTTCTTCTGGCGATTTGTACGTGGTTATTCATGTCCGAGAACATGAGTATTTTCTTCGAGACGGGCAGACGATTTTTCTGCGCTATCCAGTTTCAATGGTCAAGGCGGCACTCGGTTGCGAGGTCGATGTACCCACGGTCAACGGCACTGCCAAGCTGAAGATCAAGGCAGGCACCCAGTCCGGTGAGCGGTTCACGCTACGCGGCGAAGGGGTCGTTGGTCTTCGCGGACGCACTCCGGGTGATATGATCGTTGAAGTCCAAGTGCAGACCCCGACTAACCTGACCAGTAAGCAGAAAGAGCTACTTGAGGAGTTTGACGGTCATTGTCAGGGCGAGGAGGAAGGGTTCTTCGCCAAAATGTTTGGCAGCTTCAAAGGTCGGGATAAAGAAAAAGAGCAGGGGCAAACGCATTGAAGGACATGCAGTTCAGCCATTTTGACGAAACTGGCCAGGCTTGGATGGTGGATGTCGGTGCCAAAACCGAGACGGCCCGTATTGCAGTGGCAGAAGGTCAAATTTCCATGCTCCCAGCAGCTTATGCGATGGTCAAGGCCGGGACGATGAAGAAAGGCGATGTGCTGGGCGTGGCTCGCTTGGCTGGAATCATGGCGGCGAAGCAAACTTCCGCCCTGATTCCACTTTGCCATCCGCTGGCAATCAGCGGGGTAGAGGTCATTTTCTCCTTTGATGACGAGCGGCACCGTATCCGCATTGAGGCATCTGTTCACATTACTGGCAGAACCGGGGTAGAAATGGAGGCGTTGACCGCAGTTTCCGTAGCCGCTCTGACAATTTATGATATGTGCAAAGCTGTGGACAAGGGAATGGAGATTTCCCAAGTCCGATTGATAAGAAAAAGCGGCGGAAGGAGTGGCGATTTCATCCGCCCGCAGATTGATGACCGGAACACCGAGAACAGGAAACCATGAACAGCGAACAACTGCAGAAATTCAGAGCACTGCTTGAAGATATGAAGAGCGAGATTGTCTCCGATGTCGAGCAAACGATTTCCGAGATGACCGATCATCAATTTAATACCCCGGACATCACTGATCGGGCCACGCTGGAATCTGATCGCAGCTTTGAGCTGCGTCTGCGTGGCAGAGAGCAGCAGCTTTTGGACAAAATCAACCAAGCTATTACCCGGATTGACAGCGGTACCTACGGCATCTGCGAGGAATGCGAGGAAGAGATCGGCATCAAGCGGCTGGAGGCGAGGCCGGTCGCAACCCATTGCATCGACTGCAAGATTAAGCAGGAGCAGCGGGAAAGAAATATAGGAAGATGACAAAAAATGCCTGAACTGCGGAAAGACCCGATCCTTGGACGTTGGATTATCATCGCTATGGAGCGGAGTAAGCGACCCTCAGATTTTGCGGTCGATTGCCATGAATCAAAAGGAGGATTTTGTCCGCTTTGTCAAGAAAATGAGAAGACCACGCCGGGCGAGGTACTGGTTTATGGGCGCAGTCACGGCTTACCGCCCAATTCACCGGGCTGGAAGCTGCGGACAGTGCCGAACAAATATCCGGCCTTGGTGATTGAAGGTGAGTTAGACAAGCAGGGCGAAGGGTTGTACGACCGCATGAACGGCATTGGTGCCCATGAGGTGGTGATTGAAAGCCCGGATCATGCCGCCCAGTTCAGCTTTTTGTCGCACGAGCAGATGTTCCTTACCTTCAGGGCTTTTCAGGAGCGCATTGCTGATCTTTCCCGCGACGAACGCTTTACCTACGTTATGGTCTTTAAGAATAACGGCAGAGCCGCCGGTGCTTCGTTGGAACATTCGCATTCTCAGCTCGTTGCGCTGCCGGTCATGCCGCGAATGCTGGTTTCAGAGCTGGAGGGCAGCAGGCAGTACCACAGTTACAAAGACCGCTGCGTCTTCTGCGACATCATCCGTCAAGAAATTCAACAGAAGGTGCGTTTAGTCTGCGAAAACAGCCGCTTCGTTACCCTGACACCCTTCGCTCCGCGCACACCTTTCGAGATGTGGGTGTTGCCTAAAAAACACAATTCTTCTTACATTGAGCAGGACGAGGCATCTCTTTCTGATTTAACGCATATTTTTTCTGAGACGCTACGCCGCTTAGATGCCTGTATTCCCGGTATCCCTTATAACTTTGTCCTGCACACTCAGCCACTTCGCTCAAGGCCGCTGGACCATTATCACTGGCATTTTGAAATTGTGCCCAAGCTAACCAGCATTGCCGGCTTTGAATGGGGCACTGGCTTTTACATCAACCCCATGCCACCGGAAGATGCCTGCCGTTATCTCCGTGACGTGCAACTGTAAACAGGAGGCTGCCGTGGAAAGCAAAAAAAAAGTTCTGATCGTTGATGATGAGGAAGTCATCCTGTTCCTGTACAAAGAAGAGCTGGAAGAGGAGGGCTTTGCTGTGGAAACGGCCATGAACGGAGAATTGGCTCTGCGGCAATTTGAGGCTGCGCCGCCGGACTTGGTCATCCTCGACATCAACATGCCGGGCATGAACGGTATTGAAGTGCTGCGCCAGATGAAGAGCCTTAATGCTCAGTTGCCGGTCATCCTTAGTTCTGCCTATCCTGAATACAAACAGGATTTTGGGGCATGGGCCTCGGACGAGTACATCGTAAAATCAGCCAACACCGCAGACCTAAAAGCAGCGGTGCGTAAATACTTGGACTGAGCTGCGGTAGCAGAAAAGCACGGAGCAACGACTTTGTCGCTGCTCCGCAATAAACATCCCGGCAGACCGCCGTCCGCAGCAGGTCGCCGCAATTTTTTTTCCTGACACTTCCCTTGCAACGACTATCTGTAGTTTGCCGCTGGCTGTGGAGGATTGCAGCCGCTGGCAGCATCGTCTTCACTGGCTGTTTTCTGCTTTTTTTTCTCGCGCTCATTTTCGGCGCATCTTCTCTGTACCGCCAAGCGCAACCAGTCATTGTACCCAACGGCTCCGCTTTGGTGTTGGCCCCGCACGGCAGTATTCTCGAAAAAAGACCACCACTTAATCCTGCTAAAGAGATCGTTAGTCTGCTTAATCAGACTCCAGAAAAAAAAGAACTGCTGCTTCAGGATATTATCAGTGGCATCAGAGCCGCAGCGAACGATCAGCGGATCAAGCTCTTGGTTATTGCCCCGGATCGACTTGAACAGGCTGGTCTCAATCAGTTGCGAGACATCGGCCAAGCTGTGCAGCAGTTCCGGGCCACGGGCAAACGAGTGATCGCCACTGCTGACACGTACAGCCAAGGTCAGTATTATTTGGCGGCGTGGAGCGATGAAATCTACCTCAATCCGATGGGTTCCGTTGATTTGCAAGGCTTCGGCATCTTCAATCTTTACCTGCGTAAACTTTTAGACAAATTAGAAATTACCTTCCACATTTTCCGGGTCGGGGATTTCAAAGCTGCGGTCGAACCGCTGCTCCGCAAGGATATGTCTCCTGAAGCGAAGGAGAATAACCGCCGCTGGCTGACCAGCATGTGGGAGGGTTACTGCCGAGATATTGCCGCACAGAGGCGTATTTCGCCGCAGACTCTGAACGATGCGGTCAACCGGCTGGCCGAAAACATGGAGGCAGCTGGTGGAGATTCTGCATTGATGGCGCAGAACAGCAAGCTGGTTGACAGCCTAAAAACCCAAGCAGAACTGCGTGACTACCTGCGAAGCTTGGTTGGCGACAGCGACAAAGACGAAGAGGGATTCAAGCAGATTGATTTCGCTGATTATCTCAATGCTGTTGGCAGCAGCTACAGCAAGCCGTTAGCGAACCAAGATCGGGTTGCTATCCTGACTGCGCAGGGCAATATTGTCTATGGCGAAGGCGACGAGGGACAAATCGGTTCCGCCGATGTTGCCAGTCAGCTCCGTAAGCTGCGCAAAGACAAGCATGTCAAGGCAGTGGTACTGCGCATCGATAGCGGTGGCGGCAGTGCCTTTGCTTCGGAGGTGATTCGGCAGGAGCTACTGCTCACCCAGAAAGCGGGTAAGCCCATCGTGATTTCAATGGGTTCCGCTGCCGCTTCTGGTGGCTATTGGATCGCTGCTGATGCAGACCGAGTTTTTGCCTCACCCTACACCATCACTGGTTCGATTGGCATTTTCGGAGCTTTTCCTACCTTAGAAAAAACCATAGCCAAGGCGGGTATTTTCAGTGACGGCATCGGCACTACTGATTTAGCCGGAGCCGGGAGCATTGTTCGGCCTCTGCCGGAAGCCTTCAGTCGGGCCATGCAGTCGCAGATTGAATTAGGCTACCGCCGCTTCATCGATATCGTCGCGAACGGACGGAAAATGAACCGGGAAGACGTGGAGAAGATCGCTGGAGGTCGGATATGGGACGGAGCTGCTGCCTTTGAACTGGGCTTGACGGACAAGCTGGGGAGCCTTGAAGATGCGGTGGCCGCTGCGGCAGAAATGGTCGGACTGCCAGCAGATAGAGCCTCTTACGTCGAGAAAGAGGAAAGTTCGGCGGAGTTGCTGCTGCGCAGTCTGCATTCTACTCGGACAGCCTTACCACTCGGTGCTTCTTCGCCGCTGCTGACTCGCGCTGGGCAGTTCATCAACCGTCTTACCATTCAGTATGATTTTCTCTTGCAAGGCGATCCGCAAAATATGTATAGCCATTGCCTCTTGCCCCTTTCTGTTCTGCTGTTTTAACGTGTCCGCTTCATTCGTGAAGCGGACAGTCTTCTATACGGATTCAAGCCGCTGATTGCAAGTCACATCCAGATCGGGTATGTTATCAAAAAGTTGCGCAGCAGCACAAGACTATAACCCAAGAGGAGAACCTTTGTCATGGCCGCCAGAAAAAAAAACAATTCAACGAAAAACATCATCGTTACCGTGCTGGTCGTTGTGGCCGCTGGGGCATCGATGCTTTTCACCGGCAGTGCGCCGGAATTCTTGCGAGAGTATATTCCGCCGCAGCTGCATTCGGTTTTCTATCCTGAACAAAGCAGTAAAGGGAACGCAACCGCAGCAGATGTAAAAGTGATGAATCTACCCGCAACTGAAGGCAATACAAAAATTAGTTCTTTCAGCAGTTCCAAGCGGCAGTTAGAAAAGCTCTATATCAGCCAGCGGCAGTTTAAAACCTTCTATTGCGGCAGCACGTTTGATGAAGAAATGAACCTCGATCACAGCAAAAGCGGCTTTCACTTTCGTAAAAACGAGGCCAGAGCCAATCGGATCGAATGGGAACATATTGTCGCGGCAGAATCCTTTGGTCAGAGCTTTCCTGAATGGCGTGATGGTCACCCTGATTGTGTGGATAGCAAGGGTAAAGCCTATAAAGGGCGAGAATGCGCTGAAAAAACGAGCAAAGCGTTTCAGTTGATGCAGGCTGATTTATATAATTTAGTTCCAGCTATCGGTGAGGTCAACGGCGACCGCAGCAACTATAGGCACGACATGATTCCGGGCGAAAAGCGCGAGTACGGGGCGTGCAACATGGAAATAGAGAACCGCATAGCCGAGCCGCCCGACGATAAATATGGTGACATCGCCCGCACCTACATGTACATGGAAGCAGCCTACGGGCGCGGGGTAATTGCTCAGGCGAGCGTCAAGCTCTACGAGGCATGGAACAAGATGGATCCGGTTGACAAATGGGAATGCGAGCGTGCTCGGCTGATTGAGAAAATCCAAGGCAACAAGAACACCATCTTGGAGAAAGCCTGCAAACAAGCCGGACTATAACGCAATGAATCAGCCGACCGCAGCAGCACCCGCCGATCAGCCCAGCAGCACCCGCAAACCCTTCATCGCCATGTCGGTGACGTATTTCCTTGATGCCTTTAACGACAACTTCTTCAAGCAGGCGGTATCGTTACTGGCAGTATCGGCAACAATGAACTATTTGTCCGGCTATGCCACGGCCCTGTTCTCTCTGCCCTTTGTCTTCTTTTCAGCTTGGGGCGGCTGGTTGTCTGATCGCTTTGCCAAAAAACAGGTGCTGATTGCAGCCAAAATGCTGGAGCTGGTCGCTATGCTGATCGGTGCCTACGGACTCATCACGATGAACTGGGCTTGTGTCCTCCTGATGGTCTTCACCATGGGCGTGCAATCAACGCTCTTCGGCCCAGCCATGAACGGCTCGATTCCTGAGCTGTACCCGGAAGAGCAGGTCACGAAGGCCAATGCGGTGCTGAAAGTGGTGAGTACAGCGGCCATTTTGCTTGGCACGGCCTTAGCCGGATTCTCGTTAGAGCGGAAATGGCTGCCACCGCAGATACTCTTTGGCCATGAAGTGTCCTTCGGCATCATTCTGACCGCTGCTGCCGTGATTTTGGTCGCCGCATTGGGGTTGACCTCCTGCTTTGGGGTGTATTCGCGGCCCGCCAGCGGCGCGCATCCGCCCTTTCCCCACACCGGCCCAATAGATTCCCTGCGAGAATTCATTGCTCTCAAGCGTGATCCCCTGCTGTTGCTGGCAATCCTCTGCGACTGTTTCTTTTATTTCCTCAGTCAGTTTATCCTCTTAGTCAACAATCCTCTCGGAATCCAACAGCTCGGCCTGAGCCAATTTCACACTTCGCTGCTGTCCGCTTCTTTAGCCATTGGAGTCAGCATCGGTGCGCTGGTGGCGGCCAAAATCACCACCCAACATAGCTGGACGCACATCTTAATGCCCGGCGCAGTCGGCATGGGAGTCAGCCTGATTGCTCTGGGCCTGTTGGTCTCCTTCGGCGCAGGTGCAGTGCCTCCTGCTGCGGTGCTGGGATTGCTGATTCTGGCTGGCATATTCGGCGGCATGTTCCTTATTCCGATCACTGCCTTTATTCAGGTGCGCCCAGATGCGCAGCACAAAGGCCGAGTGCTGGGAGTCAGCTATTTCACCACTTTTGCTTGCATGATGCTGGCAGGACTGCTTTTCTCCCTCTTTGACAGCCTGATGCGACCCTCTTGGACGATGATGATGCTCGGCGTATTTGCTTTGCTGACCGGAGTTGTGCTTCAAGTGACTCTGCGCAAGCCGCAGTTCAGGACGGAGTGAAGAGGAAAAACGACAGCCCATCATACCCTCGTTGAGCTGTCTTGACATTAGACATGCGAATTAG
>JAGIXO010000066.1 GCA_026122915.1 Candidatus Electronema nielsenii
CAACCGCTCTTTTTTGCTGCCTTGCACCCTGACTATTGCCAGTCTCTTCAGCGGCTTTTACTCGATGGTCGCCTCAATCAACGGCCATTTCTACGCAGCAGCCGTGGCTATCATCGTGGCTGCTATCTTTGATGGTCTTGACGGCAGAGTAGCCCGTATGACTGGGTCCACCTCTGACTTTGGAATGCAGCTTGACTCCCTCTGCGATATGGTTTCTTTTGGCGTGGCTCCGGGCCTACTGGCCTATCTTTGGGCCTTGAAGCCTTATGGTCGCTACGGTTGGTTAGCCGCCTTTCTTTATGTCGCTGCCACGGCTCTGCGTTTGGCTCGCTTCAACACGTTAGCAGCTGCACCGCCACCACCGGAGAAGCAAAAAAGCTACGATTTTGTCGGCCTTCCCTGTCCAGCTGCCGCCGGTGCCGTTGCTACTACGGTAATGTTGTTCCGCTTTCTTGGAGCGCAGGGTACGGTGAAGCATATTCCAATCCTGCTGCTGGTCTATCTGCTCTCGTATTTGATGATTTCCTCCCATCGTTACCTGAGCTTTAAGAAAGTTCACATTCCCCGCGAGCGGCGGTTTCAGGCTGTAGTTGGCATCATTTTGGTTATGATGTTCTTGGCCTCTGAACCGCCCGTGACGCTGTTCGTCACCGCGCTTTGCTATGCTGTTTCTGGGCCTCTGCTGGAGCTATATCAATTAGCAAGAAGCAAGAAAAAGCAAGAGCCACCGCCCCCCGATGCGGGCGCAGCAACCTGAGCGATGCGGATCACCGGCGGCACCGCTAAAGGCCGCAATCTTGCTGGGCCGAAATCGGGCTGCACGCTCATTCGTCCGACCAGTGACCGGGTGCGTGAGGCGTTGTTCAGCATCATTGCCGCAGAAGTCCCCGGCAGTACGGTGTTAGATTTATACGCAGGAACCGGTGCGTTAGGCTTGGAGTCTCTAAGTCGGGGCGCGGCAGCAGCGGTTTTCGTTGATCAATCCAAACAGGCGTTGGCCCTCATTCAGAATAATCTCAGTCGCTGCTTTGCCGGAGCAAAAGCTGCTCTGTTCCAAGTTGACCTTGCGCGCCCCGATAATTTTGCCCGGCTGAAAAATCGTCTGCCTGCCGAGATGCGCTTTGACCTGATCTTTCTTGACCCGCCTTACGAAAAGACTTTGGCGGAAAAGACGTTAGCTGGAATCGCGCAGGAAAGACTACTGAAAGAAGGTGGCTTGTTGATTGCCGAAGAGCGGAAAACCGCCCGTTTGCTAGAACAATGCGGCTCGCTCCGCTTAGTTGATCAGCGCAGCTATGGGGAAACCGGTCTTTGGTTGTACCGGCAGGAGGCATCGGAAAACGAATGAGCAAAGCTCCTCGCATCGCCGTCTATCCCGGCACCTTTGACCCGATCACCAACGGACATATCGATATAATCACCCGCTCGCTGCGGATGTTTGATCGGGTGATTATTGCTCTTGCGGTCAATGCAGCGAAAACGCCGCTGTTCAGCTTGGAAGAGCGAATTAGCCTGATTCAGACTTGCTTTGCTGCTAACGAGCGGGTGGAAATTGACACTACCAGCGGTCTGATCGTCGATTACGTAGTCCGCAAAAACGCCTGCGCTATCGTGCGCGGCCTGCGGGCAGTCTCTGATTTTGATTACGAACTCCAGCTCGCCTTGATGAATCGTAAGCTCGAACGGCGGGTAGAAACAGTCTTTCTAATGACCGGCTTCCGCTGGATTTATATCAGCTCGTCGATCATCAAAGATGCAGCACGGCACGGCGGCGATGTCAGCGGCATGGTTCCAGCCAATGTGCTGGCCGCGCTCAGGGCGAAATTCGGCAGATAAGGCTCAAACCTGTGAACGAGCCAGCTTCAATCCCATGCTGATTTCGCCGGTCAAACAGCCCTGCTGCCCTGAAAAAAATACCGCCGTTCTTTTTTAAAAACAACGACCGTTGTTTTATCCAATCTACGGTCGTTGTTTTATCTAAACTACGGTCGTTAAATTTTTCCGGGAATGAGCGATGTTTTTTTGGGGAGACGAATTCGGCCCATCACCATGAAACCCTGCGACTGCCAACAAGAAGAGCGGCGGAGCTTTATCACCGGCCTTGTTCGCTGGGCCGCTGCCCTGACCGGCGCAGCTCTAATTCATCCCTTGCTCAAATTCAGCGGCTACACAGTCAAACCCAAGCCGCGCTATGTGAAAGTGGCCGCGCCACTGCCG
Organism: Candidatus Electronema nielsenii; assembly: GCA_026122915.1. Classification (GTDB taxonomy): domain Bacteria; phylum Desulfobacterota; class Desulfobulbia; order Desulfobulbales; family Desulfobulbaceae; genus Electronema; species Electronema nielsenii. The sequence continues at coordinate 2,218 of JAGIXO010000066.1, forward strand.
CGAAGCGGGGTTCATGCCGAGCGAGAGTTTTTTCTCTTTGCCTCGTCAGACCGACAGCAGGCATGGGCAGTGTCGCGCACCTGCACCCATCTTGGCTGCCGGGTTAATTTCCTTGAAGATAAACAACTCATTGAATGCCCTTGCCACCAAAGCCGCTTCACGCCGCAAGGAGCGCGATTAGCTGGGCCTGCGCAAAGAAATCTGCCGACATTCAAGGTGGAGGTGCAGAAAGATGAGACCGGCACAGTGACCGGTTACGTGGTGGAAATCTGATGGCGGTGAAAAACTGGCTGTTTTCCATCCGTTGGGGCGGTCATACGCTGATCAGTCTCTACATTTCGGTGCTGTCCGGCTTAGTGCTGGGCTTGCAGTACAATCCGACGGAACCCTTCTATTCCACGGCAACTCTTCAGCTCGCTGTGCCCTTCGGCTTCTTTTGGCGTTCGCTGCATTATTGCTCCAGCCAAGCGTTTTTCCTACTCCTGCTCGTTCATCTGGCAATGGTTATATGGCAAAATACCGCCCAGTTCTCCCGCCCTGAATGGCTGCGCTTGAGTGCTGTTGCGCCCGTTGCTCTGCTGCTGCTTTTCACTGGGTACATCCTGCGCGGCGATGCCACTGGCGATGCTGCCGGAGCCATCAGCGAGAATATAGTTCTTTCCATTCCATTATTCGGCAATCCGCTGAACAAGCTGCTCTTTGATATCAGCACAGCAGGCCTACGGAAGGTTTATCTCCATCATATCATAGGGCTGATGCTGCTGGGCGGCTTCTGTATTTGGCCGCATCTCAGACGCTACACCGCGCTCTGGCGCAATCATCTGCCATTAGTACTGCTGATCTTAGCAGCGGCAGTTGGTCTCAAGATTCCTTTGGAGCCGGAACGATTTGGTTTGCTCCACATTGCCGGGCCGTGGTTCTTCATTGGGATGCAGGAGTTGCTGCGCTATCTGCCTGCGTTCTGGGCTGGAATATTTGTTCCGGCGGTGCTGACGATTCCCCTGCTTTTGTTGCCTACTGAGGGTAAGGTGAGAAAATGGTGCTTGCTCTTTATAGCAGTTTGGCTGCTTGGGTATAGTGTGTTGAGCGGCTTAGGCTGGACAATGTTGTGACCGTAGGCGTTATCTTTTCAAAAAAATAGAAATTGCTTCAGCGAAACGCTTGAGATAAAGCAGCGGCAGGGCGGATTTTTCTTTCCTGCCATATCGCCAGAGCATGAATTCTGGCGGCGGAAAGGCATTTTGAAAAAGAAAGCGCAAACGCGCGCGCCACGTAGGGAGACCTTGCAGCTCCAGCAGAGCATGATTCTTGATGCCAACCTGTCTGCCGCCCGGCTGAAGCAGGTTAGTAAAGGTTTCAGTCTCCGCCTTTTCTTGCAGCAACGCCGCTAATTCTTTCTGAAGAATTGTGTTGAACCAAGATTGCGCCACAACGATTGCATCGGCGCACAGGACGCTTATTTCCAGCTGTCTTGCTTTCGTGCAGAATGTTTCCGCTTCCTGCTCCGTCAGGGTTTGGCAGAGCAGATGGATATCGTACAGCCAGATCAGTCGGTCGCCGCTGTGGGAAAAATGTCCGGCCCGATGAAAACAGGCATAGATCAGGCTGTCAACGCGACTCAACGTGCGGGCATGTTCTCCCAAAGCGGGGATGTTGATAGCTGCGGCCAGCAGGTTACTGTCAGCGAATTTGCTGCTGAACTGCCTGTTAGTGTTGCTGATCTGCCAATGTAGATCATAGCTGCAACGAACGCCCTGTACGACTTTAGAGTAACTTTTCTGCGAACCGAGATATTCTGATTCCACCTCAAGCAGGGGCGTATATCCTAGCCGTAGCAGTAGAGCCGCAGCATTTTTCCGTTCGGATTCTGCAACAAGCAGGTCGGTGTCGCAGCGAGGGCGCAGCCAAGGTTCGGGATACAGACTGTATGCCAAAGCGGTTCCCTTGAGCAGCAACGGCCTGATCCCGATCTCGGCAAATGCCTTCAGCAGGGCGCGAAGATCAGCCTCCAGCACTAATTCTGCCGCTGCTTGGCGCAGAGCTGCTTCCCGCAGGCGTTCCAATACCACAGAAGGCCAAGTAACTTGGCGCGAGTTGTTTTTGGTGATTCTGCGGAACAGAAGTGGAGCCATGCCCTGCGCGGCGATTTCCTGAAAAAAAATATCTGCCAACAAATCAGCAGGCCAAGGCGCAACCTGGCCGCTGAACACGCGGCGCAGAAGGGCGGCTGTTTCAGGACACAGATTAGAGACGGTTCTTACAGCCACTATCATCGACCTTTACCTAACACAACAACACGTATTGTTTTTAGTAAAATTAAGATATCCAACGTTATTGAATAATTTTTTATATAAAAAATTTCGTATTGCAATTTCTCTATAGCATCAGAAACTCCAGCTCCGTAAGGATACAATATTTGAGCTAATCCTGTTATTCCAGGTTTTACTGAATGACGAAACTGATAATAAGGTATTTCTTTTTCAAGCTGAATATTGAATTCAGGACGTTCTGGTCTTGGACCAATAAAGCTCATTTCACCACGAAAAACATTAATTAACTGTGGAAGCTCATCAATTCTGGTTAAACGAAGAAATTTTCCTATTCTTGTAACTCTTGGGTCTTTTTTTTGGGCCCATTGAACACCTTTTTTTTCAGCATCTTTAACCATGCTTCGGAATTTATATATTATAAAATCATTGCCATCTAAACCTGTACGAACTTGTTTGAAAAAGACTGGACCTGAAGAGTCCAATTTAATTAAAATTGTCGCTATGAGCATAATAGGAGCAGATAAAATTATCAATATTGAACTTAAAATGAAATCGGACAAATACTTTATCCTTAAACTTGTTCGATTCGAAAAAAGAGAAAAGCCTTCACTTAAAAAAAACCAACTATCTCTTAAGAACCAAATAGGAACTTTTTTAAAAGTGTATTCATAAAATGAAATTATATCAGTAACTTTTTTTCCAGATAATTTTGATTCTATCAATTTATCTGAAATTGATTTCTGGAGTTTATCATGAGTTGCCACAACGATATAATCGTACTTTTTTTCATCAAAATCAGCACTATCTATGGCGTTGACGATAGGAATACTAAAAGATATATTATCTCCTCTCTTTATACCTGTATCGTAAAGAAGAAAAATAATATTTCCAAAAACTTTGTTTTCCAATTCTCTCCATAATACAGAACAATTTTCTTTGTTTACTATAAAACACCACTCTTTTTTTGCACTCTGTATTTTCAGCCATCTCCATAGAAAATATCTATAACAAGATGATAGAATAGAAAAAATAAAAAAAGAACCATTCAGAATTCCACGACCAAACAATCCGGATCTATCTATATAGAAAATATAATTAAATATTATAATAATAAACAATGAAATTAGAACTGACAATAAATGCATACCTATAATTCTCATCTGCTCTTCATCGACAAGCAACTCGTAAGATCCAAAAATATATAAAATAACTATTAAGATAGAAATCACCATAAAGGTTGTTTCCTGTAAAATGTTGCTGTGAACTAATCCTGTTCTTAAATAGAAGAACATTTCAAATATTAATGTCAAAAAAACAACATCAAAAATGACTAATAATTTCCTAGTATAATTATATACAGTATACATATTATATCACCTAATTTTTTTCAATTGTATAACACAAAATAATCCTGCATTGTCTTTTTTTGTCCGCAGCACTCTCCCTGTTTGTTCGGGCTGTCACCCAAAAGGTCCACTTGTATGATGACAACCGGTGGGATGACAGGACAATTCGCGAAGCAGATATGCTGTATAGGTGAATCATGACCGTCGACTGCCGCTCATGATTAAAATCCAGCGGCAGTGGAAGCAGAGTACCAAAAGCATCGTCCAAATACTACGGCGGCAGGGAAAGATTTAGCCGCAGCCAATACACCGCCAGCCACGCAAAAACGGCGGCAAAGATGTCATGCAGGAAGATGGTGAATTGCGCCGAGCGGCAATGGGATGCCTTTTGCTACAATTTGGAGCAACCGTCTAAAATTACCGGGAGCTTTTGCACCGTAAACTAAGGGCGGACGGATGATGGCAACTTCCATGCCTGTGGCTTGAGCAATTTGCCGCAGACCAATTTCGGATTCATGTTTCGATATTGCGTATGGTTCAACAGGATTTGGAATATCTTCAGCAGAAAATAGAGCCGCTGTCGTTTGATTGCCGTTGACACCTATGGAGCTGATGAAAATAAAACGTCGTATTCCTGAAGCAGCGGCTTGGCGGGCAAGATTGAGAGTACCCTTTGTATTCACAATGCGAAATTCTGTAAGCGGATCAGCAACGGTGTCACGCATAAGATGGACACGGGCGGCTAAATGAATGACAATATCCACATTGGGAAGGGCGTGTGTCCAATCGGTGTCAGGAAGTATATCGCCGATAGCTATCTGCCGGATAGCTGTTGGCAAGGTGTTGCCAAGACGACGGACAGCAGCAGTGACAGCACAGCCTTGCAGGTCAAGATGATCAGCAAGAGCGTTGCCAATGAAGCCTGTTGCACCTGTAATTAAAATTATAGCTGCTTATTGAACATAATTGACAGTAATTGCTCGTTAATCTTCCGCACGTCAAACCGCTCCTCCGCTATCCTGCGGCTTGCCTGCCCCATTAATTGCCATTGATCACGATGTTCAATAAACCAAATCATGCGTTCCGCCAAAGCATTGACATCACGTACCGGCACGAGAAAGCCATTTTCTCCTTGAATCACTGTTTCCCTGCATCCAGAAGCATCCGTTGTTAAAATCGGTCGCCCTATAGACATCGCTTCAAGCACAGAGCGCGGCATTCCCTCATGATAAGAAGGCAGGACGTAAACATGACAGGCGGCGATAAAAGGCCGCACGTCGCTGGTTTCGCCTAAATATTCTACAGTGCCTCGATCCTGCCACCGCTGCACCTCATCCGGTTGAATGCCGTCAGGCGACGGGTCAGCAGACCCCAGAAGACGGAATGCCGCATCAGGGTAACGCTGTTTCACAATATACGCTGCTTGTGCATATTCGCGCAACCCTTTTTCTCCCAGTAGTCGGGCAATACAAAGAAAGACAGGTACTCCTTCAGGGAGCGTAGTTGGTGCATACCAATCTATATCAAGTCCGATTCCATCGATTACTTCGGCTTTTACTGATGGAATAATCTTATTTATCAAAAAAAACTTCCTGTTATCTGGGTTGAGAAAGATCACTTTGTCTGCTTTCCGCAAGGAAATGCGGTACAGCATTGCAGCCAACATGCCTGTCAATTTTCTGCTCAACGCGCCATCTTGAAACGCATAGCCAAGCCCTTCAATTAAAACGTAAAATCTTGGCACATCCATCATGTATGCCGCTATTCCTCCCCAAATGATAGGCTTTATCGTGTAAGCCAGCACAATATCAGGTTTTATTTCATGGAATAATTTCTGCAGAGCCAACAAAGTTTGAATATCGCGGAGGGGATTCAAACCATTACGCTGCACAGGATATGAATAAAAATAACACAGGGCTTCGATTTGCTGAAGCTGCTCTGCGCTGGCAGGTGCAGCTATAGCTGTGACTTTGTGCCCAAATGACACAATCTCTTGGATAAGATCGCTACGGAAGTTGATCAATGCTTTTGGATCTGATCCCAATATTGCCACATGCGCCATTTATTCACCTTTTACCTGTAATTTTATTTCCAAATAAATAACTCCAGCTATCACATAAACAGATATATAATTATAAATTCTTAGCCTTACTGCAGTTCCAAGATTGTCATTTCCCATAATCCATATGGAACCATAAATAACAGAGAAAAATAGAAGATACTTTGCAAAAGGTGTCATGTATTTTCTATTTTTAAAAATATAAAAGAACAATACAATGAACAATAAAGACTCGAGTATGAATGCTGCAACTGCTTTCCAGCTATTAATAAATAAACCGAAAAGCTGCATTGCTATTGAATATATATAAAGAAAGATAAATTGTGCAGATCCTTTGTTCATCAATCCAATACCAAGTGAAGATCCTCCCTCTTCAAATCCCTCCTCTCCACGATATTGCAAAATTGGATCTAAGTATCCATATATTTTTAATAACATAATAAATATTATATATATAATAAATAAATACAAAATTTTTTTTGTATTTAGATTGTATTTAAATACAAAAAATCCAAGGACTAATGAAATGCCGAGATAAGGTCTAAATAAAAATAATATGTATGCAATTGATATCATTATTGCAAGTAAATATTTTTTTCCTGTTTTAGTATATACCTTGAATGCATACAGAAAGATCGCAAAAATAAAAATCATCTTTACATCACGATATATATCAAATGTCAAGGTGAATATTGTTGGATAAAAAATCATTGCAATAGCTACAAGCCAATATATTTTTCGCTGCTCTTTGCAGATGGAATTATACCGTTCATCTTTTATTAATTTTGCAATAAAAAAGGGGATAAATATAACTGCAAGTATAAACAAATAAATAGAAACATAATCTCTATTATATAGTCCGTATTGATTTAAAAAACGTAAAATAACTGGCCAGATGTTAACAGCGTGATCTACAAGTCCAATCGCATACGCATGATAATATTCCGAATCATTTCCAGCTTCTGCACCACCAATATAAAGAATTTCATAATAAAATTTAATCGCAAAATATGCTGGTATTTTTATTGCAAGAATTAAGAAGAAAAAAAATTTCAACGACTGCAATGAGGGTAATTTCATACCTTAAAAATCCGGGTGGTGGTTAACTTGCAAGTGATGACTTCCGCCGAAGATTATATCGGACGATGATGGCGATCCATAACCAGCGTTTGGCCGCCTTTTTCAAGACAAATGACCACATCTCATCCAGCTCCAAGACATCACCCTCCTGAACTGGAAGCAATGTCTCTTCTACGGTTGGATTTACCGCATCTTTTTTTAAAGCCAGCCTGAAAGAGCCTGTCGGCTGACATTAAATATGCGGGATATCCCTCTCATGCTGGGGCGTTCGTGATAGGCAGCTATAATTTCTTC
>JAGIXO010000067.1 GCA_026122915.1 Candidatus Electronema nielsenii
CTGGAAGGTTGAACGACTTTTCGCTTGGCTTCAGAATTTCAGAAGGCTGGTTGTCCGGTATGAGCGTCATCTTGGCAATTTCTTAGCTTTTCTACAACTTGCTTGTTCAGTTATTTTGCTTCGATTTATTTTGAAAGTGCTGTTTACCACGAATTTCTTTTTCGCTATAAATCCAGTAAAAATATCGTTTACGGGATTGTTGAAGGCAAAGAAGACCCTATGTCTTACAAAGGGCTAATCGAACATCAATTGCCAAAAGGATGGGAAGTGGAATTAGTTCTTGCTGGGTGCAAAAACAACGTGCTCCGTGCAGTCAATTTTTTCGACCGGGCAAGATTTTCGCCAAAGAGGATATGTTTCTTTAGTGATAGAGACCTATCATATCTCATGTTAGATGGTACAGTATATAGCGAGAACGTCTATGTCACTGATAATTATTTCTCTTGCTCGACGTTTTGAGAACCACCCGCCGCACCGTATCCAAGGCCATCATGGCCGTCATCTCTTGAATCTCATTCCGGCTACCGCAGAAATGATGCAACTTCGCTCGTGCCGCGCCTTGGTAAAACACGCCGATATAGGCCGTGCCGACCGGTTTGTCCGCTGTACCACCATCCGGGCCAGCAATGCCGGTCACAGAAACGGCAATCTCCGCGCCAGTGCGAGCAGCTAACCCTGTAGCCATCGCCTCAGCCACCGGCTCGCTCACCGCGCCGTGTTTGCGGAGCAATTCGGCATCCACATTGAGCAGCTTTTCTTTGAGCTGATTAGAATAAGCCACCACTCCACCCGCAAACCAAGCCGAGCTGCCCGGCACTGCTGTGATTTTTGCACCGATCAGCCCGCCAGTGCAGGATTCTGCTGTGGCAAGCAAGAGCTTGTTCTCCCACAGCAACTGGCCAACGATTTGCGCCAGCGTTTCCTGATCAGTACCGTAGAGATACTCTCCTAATATGAGCCGAATGCGTTGATCAGCAGCGTTGAACAACGTATCAACTGCTGCCTCGCTGCTCTCCGCCACGGTCAAACTGACCTGTACCTCGCCACCGACTGGATAATAGCCTATAGTTATCTGCGCTTCCTGCTCTAAGGTCAGCAGCCACTGATTGATCTCGCATTCGGACAAGCCAACAGTCCTATACAGCCGCGTCCGCACTGCGCTGTGACTGCCGCCGCACCAATCATTCAACCTTGGCAGAACAATCTCAGTCAGCAACTTTTCCGCCTGTGTCGGTACACCGGGCAGAAAAAAGACCGGCACAGTCTCATGCACCAGCAAATGTCCAGCCATTCGTGCTTCTGCGTTCAACACTTCAGCCCCTTGAGGCAGCCACGCCAACTTTTCCAACGCACGGACATCTCCCCAAGGCCGAGCGTGAATTTTCTCCAGAATTTCTGGGTGCAAGGTAGCAGGACGTTCCAGAGCTTCGGCAGTTGCTTCATTGGTGAGATCATCCGTAGTCGCTCCTAGCCCACCAGTGACAAGAACAAAGTCCGCTCGTCCAACCGCTCGTTTCAGAACCTCACCAATCAGCTTGGGTGCATCACCGATGGTGTGCATAGCAGCCACCGTATGTCCCGCGAGAAAAAGCTGGCGGGCCGCAAACGCACTGGTAGTGTTGATGATCCGGCCCGTGGTCAATTCGTCGCCCACAGCGATGATTTCTCCGATCATGCCTCCTCCTCCTTTTCGATCAATTCACCTAACACCACGCCATCCTTGATTTCGCTTAACCGGACAGGTACGACTGTTCCTGCACGATTGGCTGTCCCTCTGAAGTGTACCGAGATGTAGTTTTCTGTGAAGCCTTTGAGCAATTTGGCTTTCGGGCCTTTTCGCTCGACTAAAACCTGCTGCTCTGTACCAAGGTGCCGCTGAGAAAAGGCTGCCCGTTTTGCTTGATCAAGATTGCGCAGCCGAGCCACCCGCTCCTCTTTGACCGCCGCAGGCACGTGGTCAGGAAACTTCGCTGCTGCCGTACCCGGTCGAATTGAGTAGGGAAAGACGTGCAGATACGTCACTGGCAGATCAGCGAGTAGTCGGTAGCCGTTATCAGCGGCCTGATCGTCTTCTCCGGGGAAGCCAGCTAAAATATCGCAGCCAATCGCCGCATTAGGTATGACTGCATGGACTTTTTCCACGGCGGCGGCAAAGGTCTCTGCTGTGTAGTGCCGATTCATTCGCGATAAAATGCCGCTGTCGCCGCTTTGCAAGGGGATGTGCAGATGAGGCATGAAATTCGGGTACGTGGTCAGCAGTTCCAGCAAGCGCTCGTTGACCTCAGTTGGTTCTACAGAACTCAGGCGAAGACGAACGCTGGGGAGTGCTCGACACAGCGTTTCGAGCAGGGAGTAAATATCCTTTCCCTCGGTCAAATCAAGGCCGTATTTACCCACGTTGATGCCGGTAACGATGATTTCTCGGCAGCCTTCTTCGATAAAGAGGCGAGCCTGCGTTAGCACGTCGGCTACGGGCAGGCTGCGGCTACGGCCTCTGGTGTATGGAACGATGCAGTATGAGCAGAAGTTGTTGCAGCCGTCCTGAATGCGGAGAAAAGCGCGAGTCCTGCCACTGAAACGGTGTACTAACGGCAACAGGCAAATTTCCCGTGCTGTACCAATCTCTGGCAGTAGATTTTGGTCTTCTTTCTCGCCCAGCGCAGCCCTGATTACTAACTGCTTGGCTGCGTTGCCGACTACAATTAACCGCCGCTCTGGAACGAGACTTTGCAACTCCGCAGCAGCGATTTCGGCATGACAGCCTGTCACTACAAGGCGAGCCTCTGGGTTGTCTCGCGCAATCCGCCGGATCAGCTGGCGCGATTCTTGACTGGCGCGGGCAGTAACAGCGCAGGTATTAATAACAAAAACGTCTGCTGAGGCCGAGGCAGGCACGATCTTGCAGCCTTGCTCTTGGAACCCAGCCAGAAAGGCTGCGGACTCGAATTGATTGACCTTGCAGCCAAGGGTGACGACTGCGACGGTTCTACAGGTCGTGCTGCTCAAGAAAATGCGGGGAAAAAGGTCAGACGATGATGCCGGTTTTAGCTCGGCTGGCTGTACATAAATGTCAAATGGTAGCGAAGAGCTGCTGCACTGTTTCTGCGCTCGCCGCCTGAAGCAGCTTGCCTCGGTTGCCTTCGTCCTTCAGTACTCTGCTGATTCCACCGAGTGTTTGAAGATATTCTGCTGCCATCTCTGCTGGCGAAAGAATCATCACGAAAAGATGCACCGGCATTCTGTCTTTGGCTTCAAAAGGAATGCCTCTGACCGATCTACCGAAGCAGAGCAGTAGCTTGTGCAAATCAGGCAATTTGCCGTGTGGAATAGCAATTCCATTGCCTACCCCGGTGGAGCCGATCTGTTCGCGCTCCAGCAATACTTGGCGTACTGCTTCGGTCTGTAAGTGCGGACACTGTCGTTGCGCGGCTGTTGCCAGCTCATAAAGCAGCTCGTCTTTGCTTCGTGCCTTCAGTTCAAGAATGATGCTTTCTTCGGTCAGTTCTGCCATCAAGTTTCTTTGTTGTGTTGGAAGAATGCGTTCGGTCAGCCCTTACTGCGGCGGTGCTGAACCGGCATAATTTTCATTTGCTCACGGTATTTGGCAACGGTACGCCTCGCTAATTTGATACCCTCCTGCTCCAGCAACTCAGTCAATTTGCTGTCACTGAGAGGTTTGGCCGGATTTTCTTGGCGCACGAGCTGGCCAATGCGCTGCTTGATCGAAACCGAAGTCAACTCATCGCCATTCTCCCCTTCTGCTGCTGCGGTGGAGAAGAAATATTTCAACTCGTAAATGCCCTGCGGGGTTTCGACGTACTTGTTTGATGTTACCCGGCTGACCGTCGATTCATGCACGCCAATATCTTTGGCGACATCACTGAGAACTAATGGTCGGAGAAAGCTCGGTCCCTTTTCAAAAAACTCCCGCTGATGGCGGACGATGCTCTCCATCACCTTACTGATGGTATTCTGCCGATAATGAAGGGCACTGATCAGCATCTGCGCGTTGCGCTTTTTTTCTTGGAGATATTCTTTCGAGTCTGGGGGCAGCTGCTTAATCATTGCATCATGATATGAGGCAGAAAGCTGAAGTTGTGGTAGCTCATCGCTGTTAAGCTGCACCACAAATTCATCGTCGAATTGAAATACATACACATCTGGCACGATATGTCGTATCTGCTCGTTGCTGTACTGGTTGCCAGGATAAGGTACCAGCCCAGCGATGATGCCTGCGGTTTTTTGTACTTCTCGAAGAGGAGTACCGGTGCGGCGAGCGATTTCAGCAAAGTTGTGGCTCTCTAACTCGGTGAAGAAATCAGCGACAACGCGATAGGGCAGCTTATCCTCCATACCTTGCCGCTCTAACTGAAGGAGCAGCGATTCCTGCACACTTCGAGCTGCCACGCCCGGCGGATCAAGGCTCTGCACCAACCGCAGCATTCCCTCGGCCTCTTCTTCGGTGCAGCTAACGTGCTGACAGATATCAGCAATGTCTGCGTCTAAAAAGCCGTGGCCGTCTAAATTGCCGAGAATAAAGCGAGCAATGTCTAAATCTAACTCGGTCAGCTTCAGATGGGTGAGCTGCCACGCGAGAAAGGCAAGCAGACCCGGTGTGGCGGCAAGAAAATCAAGGCGGGAAGGCGCATCAGCAGCAGGAGTTTCGTGAGCAAAGGAAAAATCAGCGTCAAAGTTATTGGCGTAGTCTTCCCAATTCACCTCAGCTACGGCGACAGGATTATCACCGGCCACTTGCGCTGTGATCGGAGCTTCGCTGCCTTCACCTGTTTCCTCAATCAGCGAGATGTCCGTGTCCACATCCTCGCTCACTGTTTCTTCCAGCACGGGATTTTGCTCCATCTCAGTCTGAAGTGCGCCAACCAACTCCATCCGGTTAAGCTGAAGCAGCTTGATCGCCTGCCGAAGCTGCTGCGTCATGAGCAGCTTCTGGGCCAGCTTCATCTGCTGGCGGAGTTCAATGCTCATGCGCGGCGACCAGATTCTACAGAGTAAAGTTTTCGCCGAGGTACATCTTCTTGGCCAGCTCGCTGCGGATGATGTCGCCCGCTGCGCCGCTGGTGAGAATCTGGCCTTCGTTCATGATGTACGCAAAATCGCAGACCTGAAGAGTCTCGCGCACGTTGTGATCGGAAATAAGAATGCCGAGTCCCTTGGCTTTAAGAACCCGGATGATCTGCTGCAAATCCGCCACGGAGAGCGGATCAACCCCGGCAAATGGTTCGTCGAGAAGAATAAAGCGAGGCCGCACCGCCAAGGCACGCATGATCTCCACTCGCCGCCGCTCACCGCCAGATAACGCGTGGCCTTTATTCTGGGCCAGATGCTCGATCTTCAGTTCAGCCATCAGCTCACGGATGCGCTGGCGAATTTCATTGCTGCTTAACCCCAGCGGCTCAAGGACGATGCGGACATTCTCCTCCACGGTCAGCTTCTTGAAGACCGACGGTTCTTGCGCTAAATAGGTGATGCCTTTGGCCGCCCGCTGATGAATGGGCATGTCGCCGATCTCCTCACCGTCTAACAGAACGGAACCAGAGCTGGGCCGAATAAAGCCGACAATCGAGTAAAAGGTGGTGGTTTTGCCTGCTCCGTTTGGGCCGAGCAGACCGACAATGGAGCCGCTTCGCACCTGAAGGCTGACTTGATCAACCACCCGTCGGGTGCGATATTCCTTAACCAAATTTCTGGTCTCTAAGATTGAGGGTTCCATCATCATGCCGCTGCTACTATTGCTGAATGACCGCCTTAACCCGTCCTGTTGTCTCTCCGCTGCCGTTCTCAACCACAGAGCGTTTCTCGTCTAAATAATAGGTGATAGTTTTGCCAGAAACCATGTTCTTGTCTTGCAAGGCTTTGGCATTGCCGCTGAGAACCACCTTGCGCTCGGCGGCAACATATTCCATCTTTTCGCCGGTGCCGAGCCAGTCTCCCTGCGTGACTTCCACTTTGCCGATACAGATCAGACTTTTCACTTTGCTGGACTTGCCCTTCTCAGGTTTGTCCGCTGCTTTACCACCTTTGTTCGGTGCACTTTCCTCGTATTGCACAGTCATTTCATCAGCGCGGATGGTGACTTTGCCTTGACTCGCTTCGACGTTACCGATGAAAACGACCGTGTTCTTGTTCTCTTGGGAAATCATGCGGTCGGCTTCAATGTTGATCGGTGCCTCGTCCTTGGCAAAGGAGGCAGAGGCGTTCAAAAGGATCAGCAGACTAAACAAGGCTGCCGTTGCCGGTTGCCGAAGGGATAATGGGAAAAAATACATTGTTGCCCCTATCTGAATCATGTTTTATAAGATGGTGTTGCACAAACGTCTGCTTCTACGCAGGAGCGTACAAGATACAGGGTTCACCGGAAAATGTAAAGTTTTTCCATCTCCCTGTTCGCAGACGAAAAACTGTCGATGATGCGAACGTGCCTACCTGATGAGGTAGCCAGAACGCACCCTATTTAACTAAGGAGAGCATGATCATGCAGAACGAAATTACCAAGGCTAAGGTACTAATTGAATCCTTGCCCTATCTTCGTGAGTTCAACGGAAAAACCGTGGTGATCAAGTATGGTGGCCACGCGATGGTAGATGAGGAGCTGAAGAAGAACTTTGCCTTAGATATCATCCTGCTCAAGTACATCGGGATTAATCCGGTGGTCGTGCACGGCGGCGGCCCGCAGATCAACGAATTCCTGAAGAAGATGCAAATCACTTCCAGCTATGTGCAGGGGATGCGGGTCACAGACGGCCCGACTATGGATGTGGTCGAGATGGTGCTCGTGGGTAAGGTCAACAAAGAGATCGTTGGCCTGATCAACCACTGTGGCGGCAGAGCGGTAGGTTTATCAGGGCGGGACGGTGATTTAGTCCAAGCAAAGAAGATGAAGATACTCGGCAAACCAGAGACAGAGAATGCACCGCCAGAGCTGATCGACTTGGGTCGGGTGGGTGAAGTGACGCACATTAACCCGGAAATCCTTACCACTCTCGCCTCAAAGGACTTCATCCCGGTGATCGCACCTGTGGGCGTAGGTGAGGACGGTCAGGCATATAATATCAATGCTGATTTGGTGGCTGGTGCTATCGCTGCCGAGCTGAAGGCAAGCAAGCTGATCTTGCTGACTGACGTGGAAGGAGTGAAGGATAGCCAAGGCCAGCTTATCTCCTCCATCGCGGTCTCTTCCATCGAGCAACTGATCAGCGATGGGGTGATTAAAGGTGGCATGATTCCCAAGCTGCGCTGCTGCGCCTCAGCCATCAACGGCGGGGTGAACAAGGCCCACATCATCGACGGGCGACAGGAACACGCCATCCTGTTAGAAATCTTCACCCACAAAGGCAGCGGCACAGAGATCACCGCATGAACGCATTGTGCTGGCCTGACTGAAATAGAGTTCTGCTCAACCTGCCGGACAGAAATCCGGTTATACCCTTTTGTCTTATCCGCTGGGAGAAATATTATGGCTACTGTTGCCCCGTTCCGCGCTGTACGCTACAACCAAGAGAAGATTGCACGGTTAGAGGATGTGATCACCCCGCCTTATGACATCATCTCTGCTGGAGACGGTGAGAAGCTGCGCCAGAAGAACCTGTATTCGATGATCAACCTCGACCTGCGCAACACCTCGCAGGGCGAGACAGAGGACGATGGCCGCTATCTGCAAGCCCGCGACCGCTTTGCTGCTTGGCAGGATGAGGCCGTGCTGATCCGCGATGCGCAGCCCGCTATCTACCTGTATGCCACCGACTACACTATCCCCGGCGGCAGGAGGCTGACCCGTAAAGGCATCGTCTGTCTGGTCGGACTGGCGGAGTTCAGCGAGGGCATAGTCCGCCCGCACGAGAAGACCTTTGCCGGAGTGATTGGCGACCGCCTCAAGCTGATGGAGACCTGCGGCGCACAGTTCAGCAAGATATTCTCCATCTACTCTGACCCGCAGCAAGAGGTGATCCGCACCTTGGAGCAGGTGCAGGAGAGCGAACCTGTCCTTCAGGTCACAGACGGCAATGCCAACACGCACACTCTCTGGCGGGTCACAGATGCGGCAGCTATTGCCAAGGTGCAGCGGTTCTTTGCTGATCGGCCTGTCTATATAGCTGACGGCCATCACCGCTACACCACCGCTCTGGAGTATCGCCGCCGTGCTTTAGCTGCGAACCATGAGCTGCCCGCCGATCATCCGAGCAACTTCATCATGATGTACCTCTGCGGCTGCGAAGACCCCGGCCTGTCGGTTCTGCCTACGCACCGCCTTGTGCGCTGGCCGGGCGCAATGAGCGCAGACCAGCTTGCCGACAGAATGCGGCAGCACCTGCTGGTGGAGGAAGTGACAAGCGGCAGCCGGGAAAGCCTGATGGCTGAACTGCTCAACCGGATGAACGAGGCGGAAGCTGCGTCCGGCGTATCGGCATTTGGGGTGTATCATGCTGGCGAAGACCGGGCCTTCCTGCTCTGCGTCAAGGAGGAACACGCTCATGCCTTTGGCGATGCGCTGGCTGATAAACCAGCAGTGCTGCGTGATTTAGACGTGGTGCTTCTCTCTGAAGTGCTGATTGGCCGCTGTCTTGGTCTCAGTCATGAGCAATGCGCCACGGGCAAGCTGATCAGTTATCTCAGCGACCCGGACGAGGCGATTGATGCGGCGGTCAAGGAAAGCGTGGTTGAGGACGGCCACACCCCGCTGCTCCTGCTCCTCAACCCGACCAAGGTGGCGCAGGTGCTGAAGGTGGCGGACAGCGGCAATATCATGCCGCACAAATCCACCTTCTTCTACCCGAAGCTCCTTACTGGCCTGCTGATCAGGAAGCTGGACGAGATGGTGCGCGGGTAAGGTTCCGCCCTGCTGCTGGAGGCGACGAAGGACGGAACCGTGCGACGGGGATTTACTTCTTCAGCAGCAGCTGATACACCGGGGTAAGAACAGGTGCAGGAGTGGCCGCATCGCAGGCATCACCTTTTCCATCCCCGTCCGTGTCCGCCTGATCGGGATTGGCGACGAGCGGGCAGTTGTCCGTGGCATCAGCAATACCGTCACCATCTGTATCAGTGACAGTGACAGAGCTGTCGAACACATACGCCGAGCCGGACATGCTGCCCTTGTCA
>JAGIXO010000068.1 GCA_026122915.1 Candidatus Electronema nielsenii
GGCATTTTTAAGAGTTGCACATTAGGTCTCTTATGTAAAAAGGGCGAGGGATGCCGCCAATGCGCCCAATGCCTGCCAACTTTTTTTTCTTGATGAACGTTATGATTTTTTTGATGAGCAGCCAGAGTACATCACGGTGCGATTTTGGACGATTTTTCTTGACAATAGACGGACAAACAATTAATAAGTGATTCACTTGTAGTCAAAAAGGTCAGACTGTTTTACAAACAGTGCTCGATTTGCAAAAGGATAGTTAAATCGGACAGTTATTGTTAACCTGTCATTATTTCATAGAAATAGCAAGACGTTGTACGATTTTGCGGTCAATCTTATAATGTGGCGGCGTTCCTCGCTGTCATCAGGAAAATCCAATAGGAGGTAGTTAAATGCCAAGTTTCGTCAATCCGGAAAAATGTGATGGTTGCAAGGGCGGCGATAAAACCGCCTGCATGTACATCTGCCCCAACGACCTGATGGTACTCAACGTTGAGGCGATGAAGGCCTACAATCAGGAGCCGGATGCATGCTGGGAGTGCTACTCCTGCGTCAAGATTTGCCCGCAGGGTGCAATCGCAGTTCGCGGCTATGATGACTTCGTACCTATGGGCGGCCAAGTTCATCCGATGCGTTCTTCTGATTCCATCATGTGGACGATCAAATTCCGTAACGGCAACATCAAACGCTTCAAGTTTCCGATTCGCACCACCGCTGAAGGTTCTGCCAATGCCTACGCTGAAGCAAAAGGTACCAACCTTGATGACGAATGCCTGACGCTTGAGACTGCGCTGAAGGCTCCGACTATGCTCGCGAAGAAATAAACAACTTTTAACTGAATCTGAACAGATAAAGGAGATATTGAACATGGCTTTACCTAACAAGCCGAAAGGCGAGCTGACTGCCATTGCCAATCCGGCAATTGTTGAACATAGCTGTGATGTGCTGATCGTCGGCGGTGGTATGTCCGCTTGCGGTGCTGCATTCGAGATCAAGAAGTGGGCACCTGCCGACATGAAGATCATCTTGGTTGATAAAGCCGCGATGATGCGTTCTGGCGCAGTTGCTCAGGGTCTGTCCGCCATCAACACCTACATCGGCGACAACGCGATTGAGAACTATGTCAAGATGGTTCGTAACGACCTGATGGGCGTTGTTCGTGAAGACCTGATCTACGATCTGGGCCGTCACGTGGATGAGTCTGTCAAGCTGTTTGAGGAGTGGGGTCTGCCAATTTGGAAGAAGGCTGAAGACGGCTCTAACTTAGACGGTGCCAAGCCTGCTAAGAGTCTGCGCGATGGCGGTGTGCCGGTGCGTACTGGCAAGTGGCAGATCATGATCAACGGTGAGTCCTATAAGTGCATCGTTGCTGAAGCTGCTAAGAAAGCGTTGGGCGAAGAAAACATCATGGAGCGCGTTTTCATCGTCAAGATGCTGTTGGACAAAAATCAGCCGAACACCATCGCTGGTGCAGTTGGTTTCTCCACTCGTGAGAACAAAGTTCATGTTTTCACCTGCAAGACCGCGATGGTTGCTTGCGGTGGTGCGGTCAACATCTTCCGTCCGCGCTCTACTGGCGAGGGCAAAGGCCGTGCTTGGTACCCGGTATGGAACGCAGGTTCCACCTACACCATGTGCGCTCAGGTTGGCGCGACCCTGACCATGATGGAGAACCGCTTCACCCCAGCTCGTTTCAAAGACGGTTACGGCCCGGTTGGTGCATGGTTCCTGCTGTTCAAGGCGAAAGTGTCTAACGGCAACGGCGAGTTCTACGCCATGGGCGATGCAGCCAAAGAAGAGCTGAAGAAGTTCATGCCGTACGGTGCTTCTGCAGTTACTCCGACCTGTCTGCGTAACCACCTGATGGTGAACGAGTTCAAAGCAGGCCGTGGTCCGGTATACATGGCTACTGACGTAGCTCTGAACTCTTTCTTGGATGAGCTGCGTGCTCAGGGCAAGAACGAAAAGGATGTTGCCAAGTTCTGGAAGCATTTGGAGTCTGAGGCTTGGGAAGACTTTTTGGATATGTCCATCGGCCAGGCAGGTCTCTGGGCCGGTATGAACATCGAGCCGGAGAAAGTCGGTTCCGAGATCATGCCCACCGAACCGTACATGCTGGGTTCCCATTCCGGCTGCTGTGGCATCTGGACATCCGGCCCGAACGAGAGCTGGGTTCCCGATGTTCAGGGCAAGCCGCGTTCGCATCAGTACAAGTGGGGCTACAACCGTATGACCACCGTCAACGGTATGTTCACTGCCGGTGACGGCGTGGGTGCTTCCGGTCATAAGTTCTCTTCCGGTTCCCATGCTGAAGGCCGCATCGTTGGCAAGCAGATGGTGAAGTACTGCCGTGACAACGCCAGCTTCAAGCCGGAGTTAGCACAGACTGCTGCTGAGTTGGCAGCGGAGATTTACGCTCCTGTAACTCGCTACCTGCAATATGTTGGTGCTTCCACTCATCAGGATGTCAACCCCAACTACTGCAAGCCGCAGGGCATCATGATGCGCCTGATGAAGGCCACTGACGAGTACGGCGGCGGCGTTGCCACCTACTACATGACCTCCGGCAAGATGCTGAACATATGCCTCGACCTTCTGCGGATGCTGCGCGAAGATGCCGAGAAGATGGCTGCCGGCGACCTGCATGAGCTGATGCGCGCTTGGGAGAACTATCACCGCATTTGGTGCGTGGAGACCCACATCCGTCACATTGAGTTCCGCACAGAATCCCGTTATCCGGGCTTCTACTACCGCTCTGACTACCCGACCGTTGACGATGCCAACTGGAAGGCATTCGTCAACTCCACCTTCGATCCGAAGAGCAAAGAGTGGAAGTGCGAGAAGGTTGAGTGCATCAACATCGTTGAGACCACCCCCTGGATTTAGCACAGGGCGGCGGATCATGAGGCAGGGCAGGGGGGCGCAAGCGCGCGTGTTCCTGTTCTGTCTCAAGCCGCCCTTCGACGGGGCAACGCTCTGAATCTCCAATCTCCCGGTATCATGCTGCGGGGCTTGGAGATTTTATATTGTATTTATCAGCAAAATAGCGAGACACAACATGCCAATAGTTACGTGTTCCGTTGAAGAGACGTATCTTGAAAATGATTACGGCAACGAAATTGAAGGCATTATTGTAACGTGCAATAAATGTGGCCATGAAGTTGAAAGTTTTGGAACTTCGCAGGCCAGTATAAATAGATGTTTTGTACTCCTTAGGGAAGAATGTCCTGAAGGGGAAAATAATTATTATGTCGATGAGGATGAAATAGACGAACCTTAACGTATACGTATAAAGGCATAAAGTTTAGAAATGACAATTCTGTTTGATTTGTGCCGCAGGGTGTTTGTCATGCGGCGCAGGTGAACCAGAAATAATTCATCAATACCAGCAGTTTTTATGGAGGTTTGGCATGAGCAATGCTGCGAAAACTGGTGCGGTGCTGGTTGTGGGCGGCGGCATCAGCGGATTGACCGCTGCGCTGGAAGCTGCGGAAGTGGGCAAAGATGTGTTCCTGATTGAACGGAATCCCTACTTCGGCGGCCGCGTGGCCCAGCTCAATCAGTATTTCCCGAAACTTTGTCCGCCGTCCTGCGGCTTGGAAATCAACTTCAAGCGCATCAAAAACAACCGCCGCATCCGCACCTACACCATGACCACGGTCAAGTCGGTGTCGGGCGGACCGGGCAACTACGAAGTGACGCTGGAGACCGCGCCGCGCTATATCAACTCCAACTGCACTGCCTGCGGCGATTGCGCGCAAGCCTGCACCGACGAGATCGACAATGCCTTCAACTTCGGCATGGACAAGCGCAAGGCGATTTACCTGCCGCATGAGATGGCCTTTCCGCGCCGCTACGTGCTGGCCAAGGAAGCCTGCTCCGCCCAGTGCCTTGAGGCGGTGAAAGCGGCCTGCAAGTACAACGCCATTGACACCGAGATGCAGGCCGAAACCGTCACCCTGCACGTCGGCTCCATCGTCTGGGCGACCGGCTGGAATCCCTATGACTCCAGCAAGCTGACCAACCTCAAGCCGGAATCCTCCTCCGCGATCATCACCAACATGATGATGGAGCGCATGGCGGCAGACAACGGCCCGACCGGCGGCAAGATCGTCCGTCCCGGCGACAACAAGGAGATTGAGTCCATCGCCTTTGTTCAGTGTGCTGGCTCCCGCGACGAGAACCATCTCGAATATTGCTCCTACATCTGCTGCATGGCCACGTTCAAGCAGATGACCTATGTCCGCGAGCGGTATCCCAACGCCAAGATTTATGTCTTCTACATTGACCTGCGCACACCGGGCAAGTACGAGCATTTCCGCGAGAAACTGCGCACCGATGCCAACGCCCAATTCATCAAGGGCAAGGTCGCTGACATTGTCGCCGAAAGCGACGGCAGCGTGACCGTGATCGCAGAAAACGCTGTCACCGGCGAGAAAATCCGGCAGAAAGTTGACATGTGCGTTCTGGCCACCGGAATGCAGCCCGCCCTTGGCGAGCAAGGCAAGGCATTGGGCCTGAAGATGGACGGCAACGGCTTTGTGGTTTCCGAGCCTGAGAAGGGCATGATCGCCGCAGGCTGCGCCAGATCCGCCGCAGATGTCTATACCTGCGCCCAGTCCGGCACCGCCGCCGCCCTCAAAGCCATCCAGACCGCATAGCAGGAGGAGAAGAGAACAATGAGCAAAGTATATGGTGCGTACCTCTGCACAGGCTGCGGCATTGGCAATGTCTTGGATGCAGATGGATTGAAAGATGCCGCGTCTGAGACCGGCATCAAGATGCAGGAGCATGACTGCCTCTGCGGCGCGGAAGGCTTGGCCCTGATCAACAAGGACATCGCCGAAAAAGGGGTCAACACCCTCGTGATCTGCGCCTGCTCGCCGCGCGTGATGCAGGATGTGTTCAGCTTCGGCGAGAACACCATCACCATCCGGGGCAACCTGCGCGAGCAGGTGGCGTGGGCCGCCGGTGATGCCGAAAAAGGCGACGAGTTCATCCAAGAGCTGGGCGAGGACTATGTCCGCATGGCCGTCACCCGCGCCCAGAAGAGCGAGCTGCCCAAGCCGTATCTGCTGGAGAACATCAGCAAAAAGATTTTAGTCATGGGCGGCGGCATCGCCGGTCTGACCGCAGCCACCGAGGCCGCTAAGGCGGGCTACGAGGTGACGCTGGTTGAGAAGACCGCCAAGCTGGGTGGCAAGGCCCTTGGCTGGCGCAAGATGTTCCCGACGGCTTATCCATATTGCCAATTAGAGCAGCCGAATATAGAGCAGTTGGTTGCCGCTGCAACCAGCAATAGCAAGATCACAATCAAGACCGAGACCGAAGTAGCTCGTATCGGCGGTGCGCCGGGCGCGTTCAAGGTTTCGTTCAAGGTTGCTGGCAGCAAGAGCGAGTGGGATGCTCCGGCTAAAGTGGCCGTTGACGAGCAAGAGAAAATCGATAAGGGCGAGAAGGAAGACCCGAACGCTGGTTTGCAAGTTTATACTGCGGTTGATCCTGCTGCTGATATTTACGGTGCCGTTGTTCTCGCCACCGGCTGGCGACCCGCTGATGTCTCTGAGTACGAGCATCTTGGCTACGGCAAAGTGAAGAATGTTGTTACTAACGCTGAGTTTGAAAAAATAGCCAAGACAGGTAAAGTTCCGGCGAAAGTCGCCTTCATCCAAAGCCCCGGCGGCAAGGATCACGACCGCGATTTCCCTTATTGCAACTCTGTCACCTCAATGGTGGCTCTGAAGCAGGCCCAGTATGTCTGCGATGACAACGAGAACGGCCAAGCCTACATCCTTTATCAGCATATCCGCACTCCGGGCAACACCGAGTTGTTCTACAAAGGGATGCAGCAGCGCGACGGCGTGTTCATGACCAAGGCCGCTGTGACCAAAATTGAGGAAGGCGGCGCGGGTCTGAAAGTGACAGCCGAAAATACGCTGCTGGGTGACACGTTGGAGCTGGAAGTTGACATGGTCGTTTTAGCCGCAGGCATGGTACCAACCACCGCTGACGCGCCGACTGTCAATTTAGCATATCGCCAAGGCCCAGCTTTCCTTGACCTGAATTTGTTTGACGGCTACGCTGATTCCCATTTCATTTGCTTCCCTTACGAGACCCGGCGTACTGGTGTCTATACCTGCGGCGGTGTGCGCAAGGCGGAGACAATGGAGGAAACCATTGACGATGCAACCGGCGCGGCTCTGAAGGCGATTCAGTGTATTGAATCTGCGAACCGGGGCGTGGCTGTGCATCCTCGTTCCGGCGACATGACCTTCCCGGACTTTTTCTTTCAGCGCTGTACTCAATGCAAACGCTGCACGGAAGAATGTCCTTTTGGTGCGATAGACGACGATGCCAAAGGTACGCCGCTGCCCAACCCCACTCGTTGCCGCCGCTGCGGTACTTGTATGGGTGCTTGCCCGGAGCGGATCATCGGTTTTGCCGATTACAACATCGACATGATCGGCTCGATGGTCAAATCGATCAACGTGCCGGACGATGACGAAGACAAGCTGCGGATTGCAGTTTTTGTCTGCGAGAATGATGCGTATCCAGCCCTTGATATGGCAGGAATGCGCCGTAACAAGCTGAATACGTTAGTCCGCTTCATTCCAGTGCGTTGCCTCGGCTCCGTGAATATGGTTTGGATCAAGGATGCGATGTCTTCCGGCATGGACGGCGTGTTGTTGCTCGGCTGCCGTCACGGTGAGAATTATCAGTGCCACTTTGTCAAAGGCTCTGAAATCGCCAGTAAACGCATGGCTAACATTGGCGAAACTCTTGGCACCCTCGGTTTGGAGCCGGAGCGCTGCGCCGCTGAACAAGTGGCTATCTCCGATTACGACAAAATTCCGGGCATCATCGAGAGTTTTGTTGAGTCGATCAAAGAGATGGGACCGAACCCCTTCAAGGGCTTCTGATTTTTCAGTCGCACTGAATCCGCGCCTGCCGGACTTTTTTTCGGCAGGTTCTGGTACTTCAGTGCGCCGTTGTTTCTACAGAACAGAAAATTAATTTTCAAGACAGGAGGATGACATGTCTGTGAAAGTGCAACCAGATATTGATTTTATCAAAGAGATGAAGGAAGCAGGCGGTGACACGCTAAAAAAATGCTTCCAATGTGCCACGTGCTCGGTGGTCTGCCCGCTTTCGTCGGATCAAAAGCCTTTTCCCCGGCAGCAGATGATTTTTGCTCAATGGGGTCTTAAAGATAGATTGCTGGGCGATCCCAACGTGTTGCTTTGCCATCAATGCGGCGATTGTACCGCTTATTGCCCGCGTGGTGCTCGTCCCGGCGATGTCATGGGTGCGATTCGGGCTTATGCGTATAGGCATTATGGTTGGCCGTCATTTTTGGCTAACTTAGCCAGCAAGAGTCAAAATTTGCCAATTTTGTTCGGCATTCCGGCAGCGATTATCTGCATCATGTGGCTGATAGCCGGTGGCTCGCACAACATCCCTAATGCCAAGGATTTTGTTGACTTTGGCTATAGCCATTTTTTCGGTCATTGGGATTTCAAATTTTTGACTCGGAACGTGCTGTTCATTGATCTGATCATGATCCCTACAGCCAGCCTGTCTGTGTTTGCCGTTTTTAAAGGCGTAACAGGTCTGTGGAAAAAAATGACAGAAAACGCTGGGATAGGTGCGGCACTTTACCGGCCTTCTCCACTCCAGTTTGTGAAGGAATTCCTTTGGCCGTCCGTGCAGGAAATCGTTCGTCATGATCGCTTTAAAAAATGCGAAGCGAATAAAGACCGCGTTGCGGGCCATCAGCCGCTGATGTGGGCGTTTATCGGACTCTTTTTTGTCACAGGCTACTCGTTTATCTCCCAAGATTTCATTGGCATTTTGCTGCCTTCACTGCACGGCCCGATGTCGATGCTGAATCCGGTTAAAATTATTGCCAATATCGCTGCCATTGCCATGATTTATGGTGTCGGTGTTTTATGGAGTAACCGCAGCGAGATGGAAGAAAGCGGACAAGCAACCAGCACCTTTTACGACTGGTTCTTGATTTGGATGATCATGGGCGTTGGTGTCACTGGCATGGGATCAGAATTGATGCGCTTGATCGGCATTCCGTCTCTCGGCTACGTGGTCTATTATCTGCATTTGGTTTCAGTTATGATGCTTTTTCTCTACATGCCTTATACCAAGTTTGCCCATTTGGTGTATAGAACCCTCGCGATGACTTTTGAGCGGTATCGCGAATCAGCCTATGTGAAGAATCCGCTGATGGGATAAGGACTTCCGTTAGTTTCATAGGCCGGATTACAGTTCGCTGTTTTCCGGCCTACTTCTTGCAAAGCAAATTCTGTAAAAAAGCGTTGACTTTTATTTTTTTCTGACTATAATAACGCATCCTGCGCTGGCGTAGCTCAACTGGCAGAGCACCTGATTTGTAATCAGGGGGTTGCGGGTTCAAGTCCCATCGCCAGCTCCAGAGTGTGACGGAGAGAAACCGAAGTTTTATCTACGGATTTTCTCCATCGAATTCTGAATATTATGGAGGGGTTCCCGAGTGGCCAAAGGGATCAGACTGTAAATCTGCCGGTGTACGCCTTCGGAGGTTCGAATCCTCCCCCCTCCACCACAGTATGTGCGGAAGATGCTGGCTGAGTAAGCATGGTTCCGTTGGTTGAAGCAGCAAGCGGGAATAGCTCAATGGTAGAGCATCAGCCTTCCAAGCTGAGGGTTGCGGGTTCGAGTCTCGTTTCCCGCTCCATAATAAAATAAAAAAGTAAGCCCACGTAACTCAGCGGTAGAGTACCTCCTTGGTAAGGAGGAAGTCATCGGTTCGAGACCGATCGTGGGCTCCATTTGAAGCGGTTATAAAAAAGTAGTCGTTGTTGGGCGGCAGACAACCGGCTGGTGAAATTTGTTTTTTGTCTGAGGAGACAGGTAATGGCAAAAGAAAAGTTCGAGCGGACGAAACCGCATGTCAATGTCGGGACCATTGGTCACGTTGATCACGGGAAAACC
>JAGIXO010000069.1 GCA_026122915.1 Candidatus Electronema nielsenii
CTCGAAGCCCTTGAAGTCATTATATGTGAAGGCGTGGCACAGCTCGCGCACCCGGTCGGCGCGGAAGTTGAAAAAGACCACCGCATCGCCGTCCGCAATCCGGCCCGCATGATCAAGCACGGTCGGCTGAATAAACTCGTCGGTTTCCCCGCGAGCATAGGCCGCCTCTACCGCTTGCAATGGGTCGCTTGCAAATAAGCCCTGCCCGCCGACCATCGCCCGCCATGCCTTCTCCACCCGATCCCAGCGCGTGTCTCTGTCCATCGCCCAGTAGCGGCCTGAGACAGTCGCCACCTGGCCGCAGCCAGCCTGCTTGATGATCGCCAGAAGCTGCCGCATATAGCCCGCGCCGCTGCTCGGCGGGGTGTCGCGGCCATCCATGAAGCAGTGCAGCTTGGCCTCAATCTTTCGGGCCGCCGCCATTTCCAGCAAAGCCGCCAAATGGCTGAGATGCGAATGCACGCCGCCGTCGGAAAGCAGGCCGCAGAAATGCACCCGGCTGCCTGCGGCTTGCACCTTGTCCAGCACGGCAGTGAGCACCGGATTCTGGGCAAAGTCACCCAGCGCAATGGCTCGGCTGATGCGGGTGAAATCCTGATACACAATCCGGCCAGCCCCGATGTTGAGATGGCCGACTTCAGAATTGCCCATCTGTCCTTCGGGCAATCCGACCTGGCCGTTATGGGCTGTCAGCGTCGTATAAGGATACTCGGCGGCCCATTTGTCCATATTCGGTGTGTGAGCCACAGCAACCGCGTTGGTCGGAGAAGCAGGAGCTACGCCCCAGCCGTCGAGTATCGCCAGCACCACAGGCCGTCCCGCTGCCATCATGCACCCTCCTGCTTCTCGGTGATACCTAAGTCCTCCAGCTCTACGCGGGGTGCGTCATGCCATAACCCTTCCAGATCATAGAACGCTCTCTGATCTTTATAGAAAACATGGACCACCACATCGCCGAAATCGAGCAGCACCCAGAGTCCTTCCTGAATACCCTCAGCGTGCTGACTGCTGATCCGCTTGGAGTTCAGCTCTGACTCAATCGCCTCAGCCAAGCCTTGGACATGGCGGGTGGAACGGCCACTCATAATGATGAAATAATCCGTAAACGAGGAGCGGCCTCGCATATCCAGCACGGTGATGTCTTCTGCTTTGGTGTCAATGGCGATGCGGGCGCAGACGGCGGCCAGCTCCAGCGCGCCGTGTTCCCGGTATTCTTTTTTCAGCTGTTGCATATTGTCTGTTGATGTGGATTTTTGGATTTAAAATGCTGAAGCAGCTTTTCTTTGAGATAGCAGCAGTTGCGTATGGAATACGAATTCATTTCAAACTTCAAACAGCTTTTTGAACCATTGCATGAAAACTGCCGCCTGCGGCGAAGCTGGCGAGAGAATGCGTTCTTTTATCGCATGACGAAGCTGCCTTCCGGGCGGATTCTGCCACGCCAGCCATGTGTGTATTTTTGCTTTGTCGCTGTGGCAGTCTTTGAAGCAAGCTCCCTGCTCTTTTGCTTGCTGGCAGCTTTGCTCTGTGAATTGCCACAACGCTTTTCCATTCTCCGGCAGGAGAAACTGAAGAAAGGTTTCCAGCATTCCTTGTTCTTGATTGTCCGGCATCATCCAGACACCAACTTTGATTTCTCCGTGATGAATCAAGCCAGACTGCGGCAGCTGCTCTGGAATATCGGGAAATTTTTCGGTCAAACAATTGCGGATGCTTTTCCATCGGTTGGATGGATATTCATCTGCATCAAGAATGATGCCAAGGATTTTTAAGCCAGACGCTTTTAGCTCAATGTTGAGCAGTTTCCTGTTCAGCTTCTCTTTTCCATTAAACGGCTTGATTTCAACAATACGATTTCCTTGTTTATCTTCCCATGTTACGCCATTCTTTTCGATAAACTCAGGAAGCACCCATTTCTCGTCGTCACCCTCGACCAAAAGCACCTTTTCATAAATCATCTCAACGCACCTCAATATCTCTATTCAGAGCAAGGTGCATTTCCTCGTTGGTAAATGTTTCCGCTTGCTTTCTATCTTTGTTAATCCGATGAATACGGATTGGCATATCGGCGAATTCATCTTCAACGGCATTATCAGCCAGCGTTTTCCAGCAGTCGCTGCTGTGCGTTGTGGCAAAAACCTGCACGTTGAGCTTTTTTGCCGTAGCGCAAATCAGTTTCCACATCTTTGACATCACAGTGTGATGCAGCCCGGTGTCTATTTCGTCAATCAGCAAGGTGCCGTCTTTTGCTCCGACAAGCGATAAAGCAAGGCCAAGCAAACGCCAGATGCCGTCACCAAAGCTGCCGATAGGAATCCGTTCATCCCACTTGCTGCTTTTGACAAAAAATCCTCCACGAGTATCTTTTTCAGAAAAAGTCTTTCCTCCAACAGGAACAAGACGAACAATATCTGGTTCAATAATTCTTATAGCTTCCAGTACAAATTCCTCATCAGGAAGAAGAGATATCATATCAAATAGAGTAATAACTTTCTGTGTAGTCAGAGAATATGCTGGCACAAATTTTGTATTCTCAGGAGAAAGTAATGTAGGTTTATATTCCCGCTGCGTCATTCCGTCATTTTCAAAAAAAACAACTGCTTCTTTTTCTTTTTTCTTAACATTGCAAATGATATTAAGCTGTTCTCTGTCATCAGGTGGATACATGTACATAGAATTATCCTTACCCTTCCTGATTGAAGTCATTAACTGTTCTTCTTTGTCGCTTTGTATTGAAAATACAGATGACGAATCAAATTTGAATCCGTAGAATAAGCTGCGAAAATCTTTCGCCACCCTTACTTTTTGTCCATCATTTTCCCCTCTTTGGTTGACAATATCAAGGTAAGCAGAAAATTCTCCTCTCGATTTAAGCAGATGAATCGCTTCAAGAACAGATGTCTTCCCACAATTATTCGTCCCAACCAGCAGATTGACCTGCCCGACATCATCAATCTTGTATTCAGAGAATCCTCTGAAATTCTTGATCTCAAGCTGTGCTATCATTATAAAACCTCCCAAAGAATTTTCTCATTCCCACGCTTCAGCATGGAAATCATTTCAGCCCAGCTCTTCCTGCACAACCGCCTTCAGCTCCGGCAGCTTGCTGGTATAAGGTAAAGCCTGTCGCCGCGTTACAGCGGCACCGCTTCCTGCATGATCTTTTCTTTCAGATACCAATGCAAGCCGCCCTCAGTCACAATGTCAACCTTTCTGCGCAACAGCTCCTGCAACTGAATCAACGCGCCGCCAAGATCAAACATGCTGCGCCCCGGCTCCAGATCAACAAGCAGATCAATATCACTCTGCGGCGTTTCTTCCCCCCGGACGACTGAACCGAACAGCCGCAAACGGACAAGCCCATGCTGCCGGGCAATGGCAAGGATATTCTTTTTCTGCTGCTGTATTCTTTCGAGTTCCGTCATAGCATTTCACTCCGCTTCCCCGCCCTTTCCCTTTCGCGGCGGAAATTCAAACGTCACTTTGCCTTTCGCATCCATGAGAAGATAGGCATCAAAAGGCCGTTTCTTCTTGGAGATGAAGCCCTTGATCAGCTCGGTCTTGCCCTGCGTCAGCAATTGACGGACATGCTCCGGGCTGATGGCCCGCTCCAGAATGGTTTTGCCGATGCGCAGCCCCTGCTTCTGGTCGCCGCTCAGAGCAGATGCGGACAAATAGGCCATTGGTGTCTCAAAGACCGGGGTTTTATCAACCGGCGAGAAGCCGATTGGCTCCTGCTTCTTGATGGCTTCCACGTCAAGGTTGTCTGTGGAATCAGGGAATTGGAATGTCACCTTGCCGTCTTTCAGAGACACTGAGGCGGTGAAGGGCTTGCCTGCCTTGGAGCGAAAATCACTGTGCGGGCCAATGGTTTCGCCCTTAATCAGGCGGATAATCTCATTCTGGCTCATCACCCGTCCACCCAGCACCTTGCGGACCCGCAGCCTGCGGTCTTCCGACTCATAGGCATTGGCGGTCTCAAAGAATCGCCGTCCGTCGAGCGGAGAAAAGGAAACCTCTGTCCGCACGGATTCGGATTCTGTCCCCTCTTTGACCTTGCCAACGATCTTGCTGGTCTGATCGCGGATTTCCTGCATGAACTGCGCACGAGTCATGCTGCCCTTGACGATTTGATTGAGCTTGTACTCCCACTCGCCGGTGAGTTCTGGCGAGGCAAGCACGTCAATGTCGCGTGCTTCTAAGAGGGCAATCAATTCAAAGGCCTTGCCCGTGGGGATAAGGTCTTTCAGCTCGCGGACTAAATAGGTCTCAGCCAGCAGCTTTTCAATAATCGCCGCTCGCGTGGCTGGGGTACCAAGGCCGCGCTCTTTCATCGCCTCAGCCAGCTCCTCATCTTCAACTAATTTGCCAGAATGCTCCATTGCCGAGAGCAAGGTGGCCTCGTTGAAGCGGGGCGGCGGTTTGGTTACCAGCTTCTCTTGCTTGATTTCCGCGCAGAGCACTGGTTGTTTTGCGGGCAGGGCTTCCAAGGTCTTAGCCTCGCCAGCCGCAGCTTCAGCCCCATAGACCGCCTTCCAGCCAGCCTCAACCAGAATCTTGCCCTCAGTAATAAAGGTCTCGCCTGCAACCACGGAGAGGCGGCGCGTTTGCGCAAAGACAGCGGACGGGAAGAAGACCGCGAGGAAACGCTGCACGATCATCTGGTAAATCTTCAGCTCCGCGTCGCTCAGGCTGCCGGGCAGATTGACCGTGGGAATGAGGGCAAAATGGTCGCTGATCTTCTTGTTGTTGAAAATGCGCTTGTTGCTGCGGTTTTTGTCCGGCCAGCCATTTGCCAGAGCTTCGGCGGCAAAACGGCTTAGCTGCCACTGCCGCTGCTGCGCCAGCACTTCGTTCACCTGCGGCAGATAATCTTCCGGCAGGCAGGAGCTGTCGGTACGCGGATAGGTGATCAGCTTGTGCTGCTCATACAAAGCCTGGGCAATACTGAGCGTGTTTTTCGCCGAAAAACCGAAGCGGGAGTTGGCCTCGCGCTGAAGGGTCGTCAGGTCGTAGAGCATGGACGGAGCCTGGCTGCTCTTCTTACTTTCCTCCGAAACCTTGGCTGACTGGCCCGCGCATTTCTCGGCAATGGCCTTGGCCCGCGCCTCCTCCCAGATGCGCTTCTTGTTACCGTCTGGGTCTTCTTGGTCTTTCTTGAAGGCGGCATCAATCCACACGCCTTGATACCGCATCGAGCCGCATTCAAACTGGGCGTGCAGCTCCCAGTAATCCTTGGGCACAAAGGCCAGCCGCTCCTGCTCGCGCTTGACGAGGAGCGAGAGGGTCGGGGTCTGCACTCTGCCGCAGGGGGTCTTGCTGAAGCCGCCGTGGCGCGAGTTGTAGCAGGTCAGGGCACGGGTGGCATTGATGCCGATCAGCCAGTCCGCCTCAGAGCGGCAAAGCGCGGCGTGCTCCAGCGGCACCATTTCCTTGTCCTCGCGCAGATGACGCAGGCCGTCCTTAATCGCGTCCAGAGTCATGGACTGCAGCCAGAGGCGTCGCACGGTTTTATCCTTCGGCGGCGTAGAAAAGACTTGGCGGAAGATGTATTTGAAGATCAGCTCGCCCTCGCGGCCCGCGTCGCAGGCGTTGATAATTACATCAACGTCCTTGCGCTTGAGCAGCTTGCTCAGAGCAGAGAACTGCGGCTTGGCATCAGGCAGCACGGTCAAGGGAAAAATTTCCGGCAGGATAGGCAGAGTATCTAAGTGCCATTTCTGTAAGGCCGGATCGATCTCCTCTGGGAAGCCAATGGAAACCAAATGGCCAATGGCGTAGGAAACGATAAAGTCGCTGCCTTCAAAATGCGTTTTCTGCCGATCAAAACTACCGGGCAGGGCCTTGACAATGTCAGCGGCCACGCTGGGCTTTTCGGCGATGATGAGGGTTTTTGGCATGTCTTATTAACTAAATACTAAAAATTATAGGTCGTCATAACGATCTTCTGAAACAGGTGTTTTGATGCTTCCATACAAATGAAATTCTGAATCAGGGCCATAGTGTATATACATGTTAAAATGATCATTATCAGGATAATAGTATATATAAAATACAGTTCCGCCACTTCCAATATATTTATATTGACAATAATCGTTGTCATCAATTTTCTTCCATCCATCAAGACACACTGGGCATTTTTTCAATTTAATACATTGAGATCGAATATTTTCTGCTGAATTTCTTAAGAAACCTACAGCTTGGTTATCAAGTGATTTTAAATAAAAATTACCAGCAGTGCTTACTATCAATAGTATTAGCACTTTCAATATATCGTATAGATAAATACTACTCCTTTCTATGAAGAAGAAAATTACATCTAATGTGATAAGAACAAAAGAAATAACAATAAAAAATCTTATACATCCCAAAGATAAATGCAAAGTGAATCCAACTTTAGGAGGATATATTAGCCATAAAATGATACCAATAATTAAAATAAATTTTTTTGTCGCAATTTTTTTTAAAAAAAGCCTATTATTTTCCATGATTAATCTTGCTCTGATTGCAAAAAATCCTTATTAAATCTGAAAATAACCCATGATTCCGACAAGAAAAATCTTTGCCGCAACTCCACCAAAAAAGGAGTCGCTGCCCGAATGTAGAGCCTGCTTGACTGGTTCAAACTTAGAGACTTCCAACATGTCAATGCTTGTTGACTGACAAACGCACGTGCCTATAATTTGCCTCATTCGCGAGAGTTTTTTTGCTGCGTTCGTAAAGAATAGAATTCAACGCCGCTGCTTCGACCTATACTTCTTCTGGCTTGAATCCAGAAACCGAGTGGCTCAAGCCGTAAAATTTTAGGCTCGGAGCTATAACGTTTCAGGGTGCAAGCCAGAAAACTTCTGGCTGCTCAAAAAGTGTCAACCAATTTTTCATACAACCTCTCCGGCGCAATATCAGCACCGTTCGGCCAAGATATGGTGCCGCCTTCGATCCTTGCCTTTTTCAGAAAATCTATTTCTCGAAGCGGGGCGAAAATTGGCCCTTTGTGAATATATTCTGACAGGTCAATATCACCAGAAAGACCATTATCAAAAATTACGTGAAATATATAACCGTTTTTATAGCTGATTTCGACAACATCATTCATGTCCCACATGATTTATTCTTTCACCTCAGCGGATCAATTTCCATAATCTTCTTGCCATCCCGCGCCATCTTCCATGCTGCATCAAGTTCAGCGGCATGAAAATCAATCCACTCACGAACAAGCCTTGTCGCTGTCCTCGACTCAAGGCTCCCTTTGAGAATATTGCCGCGAAAATCAAACAGGGCTTTGCTGCCGGAATACTCAGCGTGAAAATGCGGCGGATTATGCTCATCATAAAACATCCTGATGATAATTCCGAAAAATCTTGAAATTTCAGGCATCGCTCATCACATTATCTGAAACACAAACCACGCCACCATAATCCCGGCAATAAACATTTTGGCCGCCACGCCGCCGATGAAGCCGAGAAACGAGCCAACCCCGGAATGCAGAGCCTGTTTGATTTGTTCACCCATAATCAGCTCGCCGACGATTGCGCCGAGCAAGGGGCCGACTAAAATGCCCAGCGGACCGATTACAAACACCATCAGCGAACCAAGGGCCGCGCCCCAAGCCGCTGCTTTCGAGCCGCCAAATTTCCGCACTCCCCAAGCGGTAGCGAGCAAATCAATCGCATAGCCAAGACAGATCAGCACCCCTTGGCCGACAAAGAACCAGATCGAGAGGCTGTCAAAACCGGTGATCAGGCCATAAACCAGAAAACCGCCCGCAATCAAGATAGTACCGGGCAGAGCCGGAAAGACAATGCCAGCGAATCCGGCGGCAATAAAAGGCATTGCTGCCAGAAAGGCCCAACAATGGGTATTGGCAAACGTAGCCGCATACAAGGAATGGAACCATTCGAGAAGGGGCTGCACCATCTGCCTCCAGAGGCTTTTTCAGTGTTGGGAGATCAAAAGAGAGAAGGCTCAGGACAGCTGCATATCCTGAGCCTCGGAGAACCTGCCGCGCCGAAAAAATTACTGTTGAACCGGCTGCTGAACTGGTTTCTGCTCAGGCTGTTGCTCGATTTTGCTCTTGAAACCACCCTTCTTTGGTTCCGGCTTGATCTGCTGGGCAATTTTGCCGATCAAAACATCGTTGTTGAGCTTGCAGTTTTCTAACTCCTTGCTGGTTTTGTCAAGAGCACCACTGCGCTCCTCGACAATCCGCTCTAACCCAATGACTTGAGCGTGCAAGGTTTCAGCCTCGGTGAGGATTTTGTTGCGCTCTTCCTCCAGCTGCTTATTGGCGGCTTCAAGCTCCTCTATCTCGGTCTGCATTTTTTCCTGCGCAGGCAATTTTTCTTGGCAGTCCTTGACCCTCAGTTGCTCTTGCTGAATCACCGTGGCTGCTGAGGTCAGTTTCTGCTCCTGCGCCTCTAACAGAGCCTGCTGCTGAGTCAATTGCTGCTGTGCGGTTTCTATCTGCTCCTGTTGCGCCTGCGTTTTTTCGCCACATTCTCCAGCCAGAGCATTTTTGGCCTCCTCAGCAGCAGCCAGAGCTTGTTCTTTTTCCGCTTGCAGATCAACCAAGGCTTTGCTCTGCTCGGCAATCTTAGCCTCCAGCGGGGTGCTGCTTGCCTTGAGATGATCTATTTTCTGGCGAGCATTTTCTAACTGCGCGGCAGTCTGTTGCCTTGCCTCTTTCTGCCGGGCTGCATCAGCCTGTAGCTCGCTGCTGATTTTGACCGCGTCGCCTGCCTCTTGGAGCTGGGTGTGCAGAGCTGTATTTTCCCTAACCAGCTCTTTCTTCCGCCCGGCCTCTTTCTGCCCCCAAACAGCCGAAATCAGCAGCAGCACG
>JAGIXO010000007.1 GCA_026122915.1 Candidatus Electronema nielsenii
CAGGAAAGAGGACAGGGCCTCTGATTTTCTCTTTCCTCAGCAGATCGTCGCTACGAAACAGGCAGCTCCTCCCTCCACCGCCACCCTGACCTTTCGCTTGCTAAGAGCGGGGATTTCTGTTACCTTAGCGGGTTTTGCTTGCGCTCTTCACAATGAACAACACCGGAACCCGGCTCGCTGCATGTTGACCGGCTGCAAGAATAATTACAACTATCAGGAAGGCGGAACCATTGAAGACTAAAATACTCGTTGCCAACCGGGGTGAGATAGCCATCCGCATCATCCGGGCCATTCAAGAGCTGAACTATGAAGCTGTCGCCATCTACGAAACACCTGACCGGGACTCCATGCACATCCGCAGTGCTGACGAGGCGGTCTGGATTGGCAACGGCCCGCGCTGCGACTACCTGAACATTGACAAGGTGATTGCTGCTGCCCAGAAGAGCGGGGCCACGGCCATTCATCCCGCTACGGCTTCTTAGCTGAGAACGCCGACTTCGCCCGCGCCTGCGAGAAGGTAGGCATCATCTTCATCGGCCCGCCCTCGGACGTGATTGACAACCTTGGCAACAAGGTCACGGCCCGCAAGATCATGGCTGAAGCAGGCATTCCGATGGTGCCAGGCACGCAGAACCTGCAAGCGGGAGAGGCAGGCTTGCAGGAGGCAGTGGCCTTCGGCAAGCAGTACGGCTACCCGATCATGCTCAAGGCCACCGCAGGCGGCGGCGGGCGCGGCATCCGCAAGATCGAGCAGGAGAAAGACCTCAAGGATCACTACGCCATGGCCCGCGCCGAAGCCAAGGCTGCGTTCGGCGACGACTCGGTGTATCTTGAGAAGGCCGTGGTCAAGCCCAAGCACATTGAGGTGCAGATCATTGCTGACAAGAAGGGCAGCACCATTCACCTCGGCACCCGCGACTGCTCCATCCAGCGGCGTAACCAGAAGTTAGTTGAGATCGCCCCGGCCTTTCAGCTCACGCCTGAGCAGCAGGAGGCGATCAGCCAGACCGCAGTGAAGGCGGCCAAGGCCGCAGGCTACTTCAACGCAGGCACGGTTGAGTTCCTCTTCGATAACGGCAAGTTCTACTTCATGGAGATCAACACCCGCCTGCAAGTGGAGCACACGGTCTCGGAGATGATCACCGGCATTGATGTTGTCCGCACCCAGATCAAGCTGGCCATGGGCAAAGACCTCTCCATCAAGCAGGAGGACATCCACCTGCGCGGCCATGCCGTGGAGATGCGCATCAACGCCGAAGACCCGAAGAACAACTTCATGCCTGAAGGCGGCAAGACCGTGCGCGTGTACCGCTCGCCCGGCGGCTATGGCGTGCGTTTGGACGGCTTCTGTTATCAGGGTTTCACCATCCCGCAGGTTTATGACTCGCTCTTAGTCAAGCTGACCGTCTTCGGCTGGTCGTGGAATGAGACGGTTGACCGCTTGCGCCGCAGCCTGAACAACTTCGTCATCATCGGCCCCAAGACCACTATTCCTTTCTACCTAAACCTGATCAACGACCCGGACTTCAAGGCGGGTAGCTTCGACACCTCCTTCCTTGAGACCCACGAGCAGCTCTTCAACTACGAGGAGGACAGCAGCGAAGTCAATAAGCTGGCCCACCTGATCGCCGAGATTCACTGTAAGGGCGGCAATGCGTATGCGGCGTAGGGGCAGAGTTCTGGCTCGCCCGCTTTGCCGCCGGACTGACAGCAGGCTGTCTCTCAGGGTGACACTACGCTGTCACAGCACGTGACACCATGCTGTCACTCCGACTGACGCTATGCTGTCACATCAGGTGACACTGCGCTGTCACCCTGACTGACACTATGCTGACTCCTGAAGCGGCAGGCACCTGTCTGTCGGAAGGAAAGAATTCATACCATCACGGACACAGGTCATGACACGAATCACGCAAGACATGGACATTGCCTCGATGCTGGCCGCGCTGCGCCAGGCCGACGGCTATTACATCACCAACACGGCGCGGGACATGTCCCAGTCGGACTACAAGAACCGCATTCTGCTCCACACCGACCTGCTGGCCGCGCCAGCGCGCGAGGCGGCAGGCTATTTCTCCTTGGAGATAACGGGCGGAGCCTCGGTGCATGTGGACATTCTCCGCAAGCAGGTAGATCCCTTTCTCAAGCTGGAGCTGCTGCGGCAGGCCATGCCGAACACGATGTTCCAGACCCTCTGCCGGGGCTTGAACCTCTTCGGCTACCGGCCTTATCCGGCCAACGTCATCCGCTTCACGGTGCGCGAGTTTGCCAAGTATGTGGATGTCTGGCGCACCTTCGACTTCCTCAACCATGTGCCGAACATGCAGGCCGTGCTGGAGGAAGTGGGCAAGGCGGGCAAGATCAATGAGCCGTGCATCTGCTTCTCCACCGGGCCGGAGCACACTGATGCCTATTACGTGGCTAAGGTGGGCGAGATTCTTGCCGTCACAGGCGCGGACATCACCCTCTGCATCAAGAACCATGGCGGCCTCGGCACGCCGCGCCGCATTGGTGCGCTGGTCAACGCGATCAAACAGGCCTACCCTGATCTGATCATCCACTACCACGGCCACAACACTGACGGGAATGATGTGGGTCGAATCACGGAGGCAGTGCTGAACGGGGCAAAGATCGTGGACGCATCCGACCACGCCTTCACCGGCTACTACGGCCCGCCTGCGGTGCTGACCGTCATCCAGACTCTAAAAGATCACGGTAAGACAGCAGTTGGCATTGATGAAGCAGCGGTGATTGCCACGTCCGATGCCATCCGCGACCAGCGTCCGCACTACGCGCAGTTTGAGTCGCAGATCAAGGGCTTCCAGCCGACCGTGCAGATACACAAATTGCCCGGCGGAGCAATGGGTTCCAGCTTGGAGCAGGCGGCCAAAGGCGGCTTCTTGGACAAGATGCCGGACATCCTCCACAAGGAGCTGCCCAAGGTGCAGGAGGAGCTGGGCAACTTCTGGAGCGTCACGCCCGGCTCGCAGATTCTGTGGACAACTGCTGTCTCCAACGTTCAGCATGGCCGCTACGAGTCGCCCTCTGGCGACCTGAAGAACCTGCTGCTAGGCAAGTACGGCCCCTTCCCCTTCTATCAGCCTGCGGACTGGATTTATGAGAAGGTCTTTGGCGAGGACTGGCGCAAGGTGCTGGCCGAGCAGGGCGGTGCTGAGGCGATCAGCGACATGGACATCGAGCAGGAACGGAAGACCCTGACTGACCGCTTGGGCTATGAGCCGACTGAGCAGCAGCTGGTTATCTACCTCCAGCACCCGAACGATGCGGTCAATTTTTACAAGTTCGAGACGGAGTTCGGCAAGGCGTACGTGCTGCCGCCGTCTATCTTTCTGCGGCAGGGAGGCTTTCCGCTCGGTGAAACCCTGAGCTTCCGCGATCACTGCGGCAAGGAGCATATGATTGAGGTCGGCCCGGTGCAGAAGTCAGCCGATGGTCACACCAATGTCTATCTCAACGTGGATCACCACGAGCGAGTTTATGTCTTCGAGCCAGTCAAGCCTGCGGGCGCGGCACCGGCGGCGGCCAAGCTCTCGAAAGAGGAGATTGCCGAGCTGGCCAAGGCAGGCGACTTCCGCGCTCCCTTTGCCGCCAATGTCAGTGCCGTGAGCGTCAAGGCAGGGCAGGAAGTCGCTGCCGGAGATCAGTTGCTGGTCCTCGAAGCAATGAAGATGCAAACCCCGGTGGTGGCAGAGGCGGCAGGCGTGCTGGCTGTAGTGAGCGTCAAGGTCGGGCAGAGCTTGCAGCCGGGCGATAAGCTGGTGAAGGTGGATGTGAAGGAAGGGTGAGAATCAACTAATCAAAGGGGTGCCTGCGCTGGGCATCCCTTCCAGTCAACAGTCAATCAGCTTATTAGATTTTTGCCGAGAGCGTATCCTGTCGGCCCGCCGTTCAAACAGAACAACAGATTGCCATGAATTTGCAGCAGGATTTGCAGCAGGATTTGCAGCAACGGTTGACGCAGAAGCCCTTACTGTTGATGACTCATTTAGTGTTGGGCTATCCTTCTTTGGCTGTCAACCGGGAGGTGATCCGGCAGATGGCAGAAAATGAGGTGGATTGCATCGAACTCCAAATACCCTTTTCCGAACCAATGGCCGATGGGCCGGTGATTCTCAAAGCCAATCAGGAGGCATTAGCAGCGGGCATCAAGGTACGCGATTGCATCGCCTTTGCCGCTGAAATGGCACGTGAATTCCCTCAGGTCAACTTTCTCTTCATGACCTATTACAACATTGTCTTTCGTTACGGGCTGGCGGATTTTATCCAGCGAGCAGCGAAAATCGGCATGAAGGGCTTCATTATTCCTGACCTGCCGCCGGAAGAGGGCAACGAATATCTCCAGTTAGCCAAAGAACACGGCTTGGCGGCGATCATGTTCTTCACCCCGACTTCCACGGACGAGCGAATGACTGAGATCGCAAGGCAGGGCAGCGGTTTCATCTACTGCGTGGCCCGTAAAGGCGTGACTGGTCAGCACACTGAAATGGACGATTCACTTGTCGAATACTTTGGCCGATGCCGGAAGGCGACGGATTTGCCTTTAGCAGTGGGCTTTGGCATAGCTAATCGTGAGGACGTGGCCTTGCTCCACGGTCGAGCAGATATGGCGGTGATCGGTACAGCCACGATAAAGCTGGTTGACCGCGAGGGTGCGGCGGCAGTTGGGCCGTTTATCCGCTCGCTGGCCGGGGCTTGAACTTGATTCAGTCGGCGACCTTTACCGTGATAAAATCTGCCTCCTGATTTCGCAAAGTAAGAGTGCCACCCATGACCCGCAGGGCTACCGGATCATTGAGCGGGGCGCGCTGCTTGATCGTAATTTCAGTGCCCGGCACAAGGCCCATTTCGCGGATGCGGCGACCCAGCTCACCACCGACCCGGACCGCAGTGATAGTGCCGCTTTGATTGACCGCCATCTGGCGCAGGTTGAGTTCAGTCATGACATTTCTTGTGTACACACAGATTGTTAGCAATGCTCATAAGGAAAAGCCTTATGCGTCGTAACCGCAGGTTATCATAGCCACTCACAGCGGCTTGTCAATCAGTTTCTCTTGCTGAAACGAAAGAATACGTTCCTCCTTGACAAAAGAATTTGCTCTCCATAGTATAGAGATACACTGTTCTCACAGGGAGAGCAGGCTGTTGAGTCCCTGAGAAAGGAGGATGCACAAATGCCTAAAGCTTATGCAGGACGGACCGAACCCGGCAACACAGATTGGAAACAAGTTTCTAATGGTCGTGGTGTCTATGTTGACGTTGACACTTCTGATGCTTCTTTTGATCTTACGAAAGATATACCAGTGTACATCACATCGCTGGGCGGCAAGAACCAGCATTGGGCAACAACAGGAGCCACTTCTATTTACAAGGCAACACATAAGCGTTTTCGTGTATTTGTCAGGTGGATAGACGGCAGCCCTATCACACCGGAGTATGCCAATGAAGTTGAATGGCATATCAACTGGCTTGGCAGACAGGAATGATAATCCGTATATGATCTCTATCAGTTTCCTCCTTCATCTCGTACTACTTCCCCGTCTGCTTTGTGCAGCCGGGGCTGAAGGAGGAACTTTGTTCTGACGATCAAAGAGCAAAGTAATCCGCAGCCACGGTTCAGTGCATGAATCGTGGCTTTTTTTATTTACTCGTGCAATCTTTTCAAAGGAAATGCAATGCAGGCTGACAAATTGAGTAAGTACCGCCCTTGTCCCGCCGTGCCGCTGCGCGACCGCAGTTGGCCGAGCAAGGCCATCACTGTTGCGCCAGCTTGGTGTTCGGTTGATCTTCGCGACGGCAATCAAGCCCTGCGCCAGCCAATGAACATTGCGCAAAAATTAGAGATGTTTGAACTGCTGGTGGAGATCGGTTTTAAGGAGATTGAGGTTGGTTTTCCGGCGGCCTCCACGATTGAGTACGATTTCCTCCGCAAGCTGATTGAAGAAGGCCATATTCCCGATGATGTAACTGTGCAGGTGCTGACTCAGGCCCGCGAGCCGTTGATCCGCAAGACCTTTGAGGCTCTGCGCGACGCAAAAAAAGCCATCGTTCACCTCTACAACTCCACCTCCACCTTGCAGCGTGAGGTGGTCTTCAAGATGGGACAGCAGGAGATCATTGCCTTGGGCGTGCGAGGCGCAGAGGTTATCCGCGAGGAAGCGGCCCGGTTTGACGGCGATATCCGTTATGAATACTCACCGGAGAGCTTCACAGGCACTGAGCTTGATTTTGCTTTAGAAATTTGTGAAGCCGTGGCTGCTGTCTGGGAGCCAAGCCCGGAGCGCCCTGTGATTCTCAACTTGCCTGCCACGGTCGAGATGTCCACGCCCAATATTTACGCCGACCAAATCGAGTGGTTCATCCGCAAGTTGAAGCAACGCGATAGTATCCGCATCAGTCTGCACGCCCACAACGACCGAGGCTGTGCGGTTGCGGCCACCGAGCTGGCCCTGATGGCCGGAGCTGATCGGGTGGAAGGCACCCTCTTCGGTAACGGTGAGCGCACCGGCAATGTTGATATTCTCACCTTGGCATTGAACATGTTCAGTCAAGGCGTTGATCCCAAACTTGATTTTTCCAACATCAACCGAGTGACGGAGGTCTATCAACGCTGCACAAGCCTGCCCGTGCATCCCCGCCATCCCTACGTGGGCGAGCTGGTTTATACCGCTTTTTCTGGCTCACATCAGGATGCAATTAGTAAAGGTATGGAGGCGTTGGAGAACAATAAATCTGGTCTATGGGCTGTGCCTTATTTGCCGATTGACCCCAAAGATGTGGGCCGTAGCTATGAGTCGATCATCTGCATCAACAGTCAGTCGGGCAAGGGCGGTGCGGCCTATATCATGAATCAGGAATTCGGCTATAAGCTACCGAAGAAGATGCGGCCTGGTTTTGGTCGCTTAGTGCAGGAAGAGACTGAGCGAGTGGGGAGCGAGTTATCTGCCAAGGCTGTACTCGCGGTCTTTGAACGGGAATATTTGCGCCAGCAACAGGGCGGCATTCGGCTGAAACAGTTTAACGTGGTCAAGCGGCATGTTGACCAGCACGAGGAAATGTCGGTTGCGAACATCGAAGCGGTGGTCGAAATTGGCGACAGAGAGCTGCATCTACAGGAAAGCGGCAACGGTCCTCTGGATGCCTTCTGCGCCGCTTTAAGAAGGGACGCAGGATTGGACTTCGCCCTTACCTCTTACCACGAACACGCGCTGACCGAGGGTTCATCCGCTAAGGCTGTGACTTATATTGAGGTGCTGGGCAGCGATCATGGTGAAGCGTGGTGGGGTGCTGGAATCGATACGGACATCATCATTTCCTCAATCAAGGCACTCCTCAGTGCCATTAATAGAATGCAGGCTGGACGCTGATATGAAAAGAATATCTT
The DNA here is from genome assembly GCA_026122915.1 of Candidatus Electronema nielsenii. Classification (GTDB taxonomy): domain Bacteria; phylum Desulfobacterota; class Desulfobulbia; order Desulfobulbales; family Desulfobulbaceae; genus Electronema; species Electronema nielsenii. Next base: position 7,403 of record JAGIXO010000007.1, read on the forward strand.
TAGGAACAACCCTGCTGGCCGTTTTTGCCGCTACCGTAGCACAGGCCGAGCAAATTGGTGAGGTTAGCACGGCCTTCAAACTGCTGGGTGCAAATCACAAGATTGTGATCGATGCCTTTGACGACCCAGATATCGCAGGTGCGACCTGCTATGTCAGCCGGGCGAAAACCGGCGGAGTCAAAGGTTCGCTGGGATTGGCGGAAGACACCACGGATGCCTCTATCGCGTGCCGTCAAACAGGCCCAATCACCCTGCCAGAAGACGTGGTCAATGGTGAACGGGACGGTGAGCGGGTCTTTCGCAAATCCACCTCAATCTTGTTCAAAAAACTCCAAGTAGTGCGCTTTTACGACCAGAAACGCAACGTGTTGGTCTATCTGACCTATTCGGACAAACTGATTGACGGCTCACCGAAAAATTCCATCTCGGCAATTGAGGTCAGACCGTGGCAGCAGACAGGGAAGTAGTTATCATCTGTCTCATTCGCCTGAGGCTGCTTCAGAAAGGCTTCTGACCAAATCAGCCCTTCTGTCGCAGTAGAACGATTTGCCGCCCTGCCCTGTTGCGGAAATCCTCTATTGCTGGTAAAAAGAAGGCGCAAACTGTCCCTGTGTGTGGCGTAACCTTATCCTCAGACCTCCGCTGTTGTTCATGTTCTCCATCAGCACAGATATACTCATCATTGGAGCCGGGCCAGGTGGGCTGGCTTGCGCCAAAGTTTTGGCCGAGCAAGGTCGCCACGTGCTGGTGCTGGAGCGGAGAAAGGAAATCGGGCCAAAGGTCTGCGCAGGTGGAATTACGTGGGACGGCCTGTTGCGGCTGGTACCAGAGGCGTTGATTGAACGCAGCTTTTGCGAGCAGCACATCGTTTCATCCTGCCAGAAGACAGTGGTTCGAGAAAAGAATCCGATCATTGCCACCATTAACAGAACCGTACTGGGCCAATGGATGGCAGAGCAGGCAGTGCAAGCCGGTGCTGAGATCATTACAGATATTAAGGTGAGATCAATAGACGGCCTGCGCGTGATGACTGAAACCGGCAACGGAGAATGTAAAACCTTCACGTGTACGCAGTTAGTTGGCGCAGACGGGGCCAACTCGTTAGTAAGGCAATATCTCGGCATTCTTGCTGAAGACCGAGGGCCGGGCATCAACTTTCAAGTGCCGCGTTCCGCAGAGCAGATGGAATGGCACCTCAGTGCGCGGGCCTTTGGTTGTGGCTACGCATGGATTTTTCCGCACAAGAATACCGTTTCGGTAGGTGCATATAGTCCGCAGTCGGATATGTCCGCAGGTAGGTTGAAACGGAATCTGCTCAGATGGGCGGACGGACGCGGCTTTCAGCTCAAGGACTTGCCCTGCCAAGCTGCCCTGATTAATTACGACTACCGAGGCTATCAGTTCGGCCCGGTCTGGTTGGTTGGCGATGCTGCGGGGCTGGCTTCTGGGCTAACTGGTGAGGGAATTTATCCGGCAGTGGTTTCTGGTGAGACAGTTGCTCGTCGGATTCTTGATCCACAGAGTAGCGACAGTGCCATCACCGACATGGTGAAAAAACAGGGGCAGCACCGGCGGGTGATTAATCTCACGGCCCGCCACCCGGCCTGCTCCTTCCTGCTCACTGAGTTGCTGCTCTTGTTGCTGCGGTGTAAGCTGCTTGGTTTTCATGCCTTGGAGATGGCTCCCGCGCCGCACTCCGCAACTGAACCGTGATTCTCATGTCAGAAGACAAAAAGAAGAACCTTCTCATCTATAATCTGCTCTTTGTTGCCGTTTGTGCAGGCATCTTTCTCTTGCTCTGGAATGCCCCACCGGAAACCACGGCTCACCTGCCTCATGACAACAAGCATGAACAACTCATGGCAATGGAGAAGAAAGAGGCAGAAAAGCATTGCAGCGAATGTCACGGAGAAGGCAACATGCCTCTGCCAAAAGATCATCCCCCGACCTATCGCTGCTTGTTCTGTCATAAACGAACCGAAATACGGTGAATGCTATGTGGAATACGAAGGATGTTTATTATATTTCTGATTCAACTGCCCTGCTGGCTGAGGAAATGGGCAGGTCGATGCTTTGTCAGTTTCCAGAGATCGGCTTTAATGAAGAGAAGATTCCCTTTGTCCGCGAGAAGCGAGACGCAGAGCTGACTTTAGCCCGGATCATGAAGCAGTCCGGCGGTCTCCAGCCCTTGATCTTCTGCACGATCATGGAGGTGGAGGTGCGGCAGGTCTTTGCCGTTGCCGAAGTGGAGCTTATTGACCTTTACGGCGGCTTTCTCGACCGGTTAGAACACACGTTGGAGGCTAAAGCTCTCCATCAACCGGGTTTTTATCGTAACCGCGACGATGCCAAGACTGAAAAGCGGGTTGAGGCGATTCGCTACACCTTGGAGCATGACGACGGCAAAAAAACGGAAGGCTACGATCAGGCTGACATCATTTTGATCGGGGTTTCGCGCACTGGTAAGACCCCGGTGAGCGTCTATATCGCCACGCACATGGGCCTGAAGGCGGCTAATTTTCCTATGACTGCCGACCATTTGGATGCCTATGAACTGCCTACGGATATCCTCCGTAACCGGACGCGGGCCGTTGGTTTGACTGTTACTCCGCAGTTTCTCCACCGCATTCGGGAAGAACGTTATCGGGGCAGCAAATACGCTCAGTTAGCCACTTGTCGGGCCGAGCTGCAACGGTCGGAGCAGCTTTACATGCAGCACGGCATTCAGATTGTGCATACAGAGGGCAAATCCATTGAGGAGCTTTCAGCGGAAGTAACTAATCTGCCCGGCATCTGCAAGAAAGAACGGAAGCTCCCCGCCCGGTGATAGCACCAATGAGGCAAGGCTTTTATTTAATCATCCTCATCACCTTGCTCTGGAGCTGCACCGGCCCGGAATCCTCCTCAGAGATCAACGGAAATCCCATGAACCGACCAGAAGTGCAGCGCGTCCTCTTCCGTCCCCGCGTAGCGGCCAGAACTGCCCTGCCGCTTGGCGCGGCGGATATCGACATTGAGGTGGAACCGGGCATCAGCATCGGCTGTCGCCTATTCACCGCAGACAAAGCTGCCCCGACCATCCTTTTCTTCCACGGCAATGGAGAGATCGTCACTGACTACGATGATATCGGCCCGCTTTACATGCAGGTTGGTCTTAACTTTCTTGTTGCTGATTACCGAGGTTACGGCTGGAGCAGCGGCAGCCCGTCTTATTCTACCCTCCTGGCAGATAGCCGTGTTCTCTACGCCCAGCTCAAGCAGTATTTGCAGGAAAACGGCTACAGTCCTGTTCTCTTTCTCATGGGGCGCTCGCTTGGCTCTGCTTGCGCGATTGAGCTGGCTGCCGCGCACAACGCCGAGATCAGCGGTCTGATCATCGAAAGCGGCTTTGCCCTCACTCTGCCTTTGGCCGAAACCTTGGGTTTAGGTGAGCAGTTGAAGGGTGTGGAGATGAACGAGGAGCAGACTTTCAACAACGCAGGCAAGATCAGCACGGTAACCAAACCGACCTTTCTGCTGCACGGGCAGCGAGATACGCTGATTCCGCTTTGGCAGGCGGAGAAATTGCACGCCGAATGCGGGGCGCGAAGTAAAGAGCTACAAGTTGTGCCCGGTGCTGATCACAACTCGCTGATTGCGGTCGGCGGGAAATACTACTTTCAAGCGATCAGTCGCTTTGTCAGCCAAGTCACGGGCGCGGACGACTGGCGCAGGCGACGCAAGCAGTTCAAGGCAGCGCAAGCTGGGCAGGAGTAAAGCATGGTCAGCAAACGCACTGATTATCTTTCTTGGGATGAATATTTTATGGCCGTGGCCCTGCTTTCCGGGCTGCGCTCCAAAGACCCCAGCACCCAAGTCGGGGCCTGCGTAGCCAGCGCGGCGAATAAGATCATCGGCGTGGGCTACAACGGCTTTCCTTGGGGTTGCTCGGACGACGATTTGCCTTGGAGCCGCGAAGGCGAGTATTTGGATACTAAATATCCCTATGTCTGCCATGCCGAGCTGAACGCGGTGCTGAATTCGACCGCGCGCGATTTGCATGATTGCCGAATTTATGTGGCTCTCTTTCCTTGTAACGAATGCGGCAAAGTGATCATCCAATCCGGTATTCGGGAGATCATTTACTTGTCTGATAAATATAAGGATACGGATTCAGTTCGGGCGGCCAAGCTCATGTTTGCCAAATCTGGCGTGCAATGTAGGCAGTTTGTACCAGAGCGGGCTTCGGTGCTGCTTTCTTTTTTGTGATCAACTTGTCTATCGAGACATGATCTAATGCTGGATTGTCTGTTACTTTACGCAGTTTATTCTCATAAGCAGGGCCAACGTTCCGCCGATGAGGTATATCAGTCCACCTGCCCATAAAATATCGCTAACAAAATGTCCTCCTTGAAGAATGCGGGCTATTCCAACCAAAAAGCCAAAGGTTGTGCCCAGCATGAGAAAACCTGCGGCAGCAACCCGATGCTTCTCTCGCAGCGCAAACCAAGGAGCCATTACACAGAAGGCAATCGCCGCATGGCCGCTCGGAAAGGAGCTGTTCTCTCCAGCATCGCCCGGCTGCCAAAATTGGGTGAATTGATGGCTCCCGCCGAATTCAACAATTTCCCTCGGTCGCGCCCGTCCGAAATGCTCCTTCAGTAGGACATTGACGATCAGACCAGGGCCAAGGGCGATGAACAGAAGAATAAACACCGCTGATCTACGCCATGCAGCGTATCGATGGGTAAAAAAGCCGAGCAAAAGCACGACCAGCGCAAAAACAGAAATAAGCGTTGCGGGAATCGCTGCCCAACGATACAGAATATTCCACGGAAAAACGTTGCCAGCAGGCCAAGCCCAGCTTGAGGCGGGCAGTACAGCAGCAACCGATAGGTCGCGCGGCACCCACGAGGCAATTGCCAAACGGTCCGCATCGGTCAACCAAAGGGCAATACTGGCGAGTAGTAACAACAGGACAATTAAGGCAAGTTCGAGTATTTTTTCTTTCACAATATACGGTTCCGAAAAGGCAAAACAGGCAGGTCTGCCGAAAACGTGTGGGTGTAGAATTGATATTCGGCACAGTTTTTTATTTACAGCTTCCCATAAATAATACTATATTGTCGGCTGAGATGCTACAGAAGCTGTCAAAAGCATCACCTCACCCTTAGGGCGGGTAGCTCAGATGGATAGAGTGTTGGCCTCCGAAGCCAAAGGTCGCGGGTTCGAATCCCGCCTCGCCCACCAAGTAGTTTCAGATAGTTACAGGATAGTTTTTTCCCTGTTTTTTCATTTGTCTGATCTCAGCAATAATTCCTCGAAAAAATATCTGCTCTCTATCTCCCAGTATTATATTGTTTTTGTTCAGTATTGATGATATTCATCGCCTCCGATAAAGGCAATGACCGCAGCGGTATTAAAAATTGTTTCCTTACCTGAAAATAAAGTAAAAAAAAGCCGTATCTGCTTCTGTTCTTGTCTGCAAATTATCAGTATAATCAAAAAGGAATCGGCACGGTGCAAAAAATTAGACCGTATCGATTCCTCTTGCTTTTCATCCATCTTGCCATTATCATTAATGAGAAGAGACTCTATGCTGAAGCGGTTCGGCAACGACAGAACAATCAGAATAAAAGGGGAGAACATGAAAAAAATAATGAGCGCGGCAGTAGCCTCCGTCCTGCTTTTTGCAGCTGCGGGCTATAGCATCGCCGGTTCCAAGTATGCACCGCCGAAAGGTCCAGCAGAAGAAGGTTGTTCTGGCGATTGTCAGGATCAGATTGACGGATTGAACTCAAGCCAAGCCCGTCAAGACGAGCAGATCAACGCGCTTCAAGCTGATCAAGGGCGGCAAGATCAGCAAATCAATGCCTTAGAGTCAGGCCAAGGACGACAGGATGAGCAGATTATGGCGAACTCTGCTCGTCTTGATCAGCATGACAACGAAATCAATGCCCTCAAGACCCGCAAAACCGATGAGTACAATCCTTGGTACGTCAAGGGTGTTGCTCGGATGATCTGGAGCGGCTCTATGGATGTTGATAAAGCGGAGTATGGTTTCACGGGTGAGACTGATACTGGCTACGGTATCGGACTGGCTGGCGGACGACGATTTGGCAATTTCCGTGCTGAAGGCGAATTGGCTGCACAGACATCAGATTTTTCCACTAAGGGACTGTCAGATATAGTAATTAAGACCATGATGCTGAACGGCTTCTATCATGTGCCAGTGCCTGCCTTCGGTGTTTTCGGTAATAATTGCAACGCATTGTCGGTGTACGGCATGGCAGGTATGGGTGCAGGTAAGGCTGAAGTGACCTTTGAAAACGACGATGAAGACAGCGACACCGGTTTCGCTTATAAGGTCGGAGCTGGCGTTGCTTACGACATTGCTGCCAACATGTCTGTCGATGTAGGTTACGAATACATGCGGACTTCAGCCATTGAACTGGGCAATGATGATCACATGATGTTTAACGATGTGAAGAACAGCTCCTTCAATGCCGCGTTGAGATATTCTTTCTGACGCACGCATCGCATGTTTTTTGCCCAGCTCCTGCAAGAGCAGCTGTTTTTTGGCTGGCCTGCTTGCGGGAGCTTTGTTTTTTCATGAACAAGCCCAAGGTGTCAAAGCGATAACGCATGAAAATTGTTAAAAACGATTTCGTCGCGGGTGCCAAGGAAGCGGAAGGCATTGTTGTCATCATTGATGTGTTTCGCGCTTTTTCAACAGTTTGTTATTGTTTACACAACAACGCTATCAGAGTAATTCCTGTCGGTGATATTCAAGAAGCTTTAGCTCTGAAGAAACAGGTTGTGAATCCTGTTTTGATCGGCGAAAGAGACGGGAAAAAGCTCGATGGTTTTGATTTTGGCAATTCGCCCAGCGAGTTGAAATTGATTGACTTACGTTCAAAAAATGTTATTCATACAACCCACGCGGGTACACAAGGTGTCATCAACGCGAGCAAGGCAGTGGAGATAGTAACGGGAGCTTTTGTTAATGCCAAAGCCACGGCTCGTTATATAAAAAGCAAATTTCCTGACATTGTAACGTTAGTAAGAATGGGTTGGAAGGCAGAGATTCCGTCGGATGAAGACAATCTCTGCGCTGATTATTTAGAAAGCCTGCTCTTGGATGCCAATTTTGATGAACAGGCAATAATGCCGTGCTTGAAAGCGTCTCCCTGTTCAGCACGTTTTTTTGATCCAGCCAAGCCGTGGAGTCCCAGCTCAGATTTTGATTTGTGTTTGCGGCTGAATGTGTTCGATTTTGCGGTCATCGCCAAGATTGCAAAGGATGGACTGCTGTCGCTCTGCAAGACAACGGCGACAATCTAACCGTTGCAACAGCAATGAACTTGCCTTTGTTGCACAGGAGATGGAAATGACTTCAAATTTAAAGAACCCACAATTAAAAATAGGTATCGTCGGCTGCGGCATGGTCGGTTCGACCTCAGCCTACGCTCTTGTCATGAGCGGTGTGGGCCGGGATATAGTCCTCGTCGACATAAATCAGAAGAGGGCTAAGGCTGAGGCTGACGATATCAACCACGCGGTTCCTTTTGCGCATCCGATGACGGTGCATGCAGGTAATTACCATGACCTTGCAGGTTCCCATGTTGTAGTCATCACCAGCGGTGTCGCACAAAAGCCGGGCGAAAGCCGCCTCCAGCTTCTTCAACGTAATGCTGATGTACTGAGAGAGATCGTCCCTTCCGTGCTCCGGTCAGCACCGGAAGCGGTGCTGCTGGTTGTCACCAATCCAGTCGACATCATGACTCATTTGACCGCGCACTTCGCCGCCGAGTTCGGCGTGCCGCAGACACGTGTCATCGGGTCGGGCACCACACTTGACACTGCGCGTTTTCGTACGTCTCTGGGGCAATATTTCGGTATCGACTCTGGCCACGTTCACGCCTACGTGATCGGCGAGCACGGCGACTCGGAAGTCCTCGCCTGGTCACAGGCCACCATTGCCGGACTAAGCCTTGAGGAATTTGCCAAGGTTTACGGGAAGCCGCTGACGGCTGAGGCGCACCAGCAGATTGACGAGGAAGTCCGGCGGGCCGCATATCATATCATTTCTGGAAAAGGGGCAACGTATCATGGCATTGGCAGTGCGTGGCGCATATTGTCGATGTGCTGCTCCACGACCAGCGGGCCATCTTAACGACTTGTTCACGCATTGCCGACGTGCCGGATTGTGAGGGAGTGACGCTGTCACTTCCACATCTGATCGGTAGTGAAGGCATATTGGCCACATTGCCCTTGCCTCTCAATGATGCGGAGCGAGAAGGACTCCGTCGGAGTGCCAAGATTGTCCGCGAGGCTATTCAATCCCTTAATTTGCAATGAGCTGGTCATCGCGTTTAACTTGAAACTATTTCTATGGTTAGATATCGTGCAAGATAACCGGATAAACTGCTATGAAAATAGTCTGCAATAACAAGAAAGCCTTCCATGATTATCATATTGATAAAACAATGGAGGCGGGAATGATCCTCAACGGGCCGGAGGTAAAATCGCTGCGGGCTGGGCGAGCCAATCTCAAGGACGGATATGCAGCTGTCAAAAATGGCGAAATTTATCTTTATAATATGCATATTTCGCCGTATAGCTTTTGCACCCATTCTGCTGCTGATCCCCTGAGGGTGCGAAAATTGCTCCTACATCGGCAAGAAATTCGCAAGCTGATCGGCAAAATGAATGAGAAAGGGGTTGCGCTTATTCCGCTCAAGATATATTTTATAGACAACGGTAAGGCTAAAGTGGAATTGGGCCTTGCCCGTGGTAAGAAACTTTACGACAAGCGGGAAACGCTGAAAGAACAACAGGCAACCCGTGAAATGCAGCGGATGCTGCGGCATAAAGAATAATGGGGGTGAAACGGATTCGACGGGGATATACAAGCTCATCGTTGCATGCCGAGCCTTCTGTCAGCTCGTAAAAACGGCGGAACTTAAATATAATCGCAGACGATTATAACTACGCATTAGCAGCTTAGTCTGCTGTGCCGCTTTCCCAGCGCGCGCCCGTAAAGCTGGAGCAAAGCGTCGACTCTTCGGGATAGTCATCGGGAGTATCTGTGGCCCCTTGGCGAGATCAAGCAGATCGGCTTTCAGCAATCCTCTGTTCCAAGTGAGAGCTGAAGGCGGGATTTAACTTGGAACTAAGCATGTAGAGACGAGAGGGGAGTATTTTCGGACCCGGGTTCAACTCCCGGCACCTCCACCAAGTGAATCTAAAATGAAAGCCGCTGCTTCGGGACAATCCGGGCAACGGCTTTTTTGTTTTCGGTTAGTCAGCAGTGCATTTTCTCTACTTCTCTATCGTCAGCACCGCGACATACGAATTCACATCAATCTGTTGTCCGGCTTCAGGATGCGGCGTTAGCTCCTTCAGCGTGATATTGTAATCGTTGTACCGGTAGCTTTGCTGATACTGCGAGTTGGTATTCAGTATCGCCGCTTGGTTGCCGTCGCCGGTCAGTTCCAGCACAATTTCCGCATTGCCTGCCCATGAACACTGCGTCCCGGTCGGACAGCGCGAGTCGCTGGTGACAGCGGCAAACTGGATGCGAATTCCCCCTTCTTCAACGGCGGCATTGTACTTTAATTCAATCAGCTTCGGCGGAGTTGGCTCCGTAGGCTTGTCTTTGGCACAGGAAATTGTCAATACAGCCAAACAACCGCAAAGCAGCAGCATCTTTTTCATGGTGTTCTCCTGTTCTTTTTTCGAGATTTGCTTCACTCGCTATTACGCCCTGAAGTTTTTCACAATTGCCGTTAGCTCACTATATTGATTTTCAATGGAGCGCACCAGCGCAAATTGTACTCTCGCACGAAAAAGGTTCTGCTGCGGATGATCTGCTTTAAAATAGCGACTGCCCGCCAGATAATCACTGTAGAATCGCAAACCCAGCTCCAAGCTAATCAAACGAACACTATCCACGAGCAGCTGCCAGTCGCCGGGTTGGAGCAAATCAGCAGCGTGGAATAGATAGCCTGACAGCACGGCGGCAAACAGCTCTCGGTCAAAGATCACCTCGTCCAAATTCTGCACTTCCTCGCCCAAGGGATTGCAACAGGAGCGGAGGCAGTCACCGAGATCGTGGAGCAGCAGGCCGGGCTTGACTGTGTCCAAATCGACCAAGCTGATCACTCGTTTTTTATCCCGCGAAAAGAGAAAATTACCAACCTTGGGATCGCCGTGAATGGTCTGTTCGGTGATTTCCCCTATCTGCCGGGCATCTTCGAGTAAACGCATATCTGCCCTACGCTCATTGATGAAATCGCGGCAATCGGCGGCTTCTGGCAGGCAATCGGTCGGTAAAATGGCCCCGTAGTTAGCCAAATACAGCGGAGTATTGTGGAAGCCGGGCAGAGTATCAGCCAGCGGAGGCAAAGGTAAACTGGCAAGCAACTGATGGAAGAGGCCAAGCGCGGCCCCGATTTCTTGGGCTTGATTAGCATCAGCAAGAGCATCAATAGCCGCGCCGTCAAGATAGGAAATCAACCGCCACCACGCTCCGCTGCTATCCGTCCACCCGCTTGCCCCTGTCGGACTATGACGTACCTCGAAGACAGAAAAACCGCTCTCAACGGGCAGGCTGGCCCGCAAATGTTCCGTCACCCGGCAGAGGTTGCTCTGCACCACGGCAGGTTCAAGGAAAACCGCCGGATTGAGCCGCTGAAGGACGTATTTTTCGCCTGCTTTGGTGGCAACAAGCCACGTGTCGTTGACCCTGCCGCTGCCCAGCGGCGCAAACTCGGCTATTTCATCGTCGGGCAGAAAAAAGGTAAAAGCCTGCTGACAAATGGACATCACTTCAGGGTCAACATCTCATAGTTCAGCGATTCATCTACAAAATGAATATTCAGCTCTTTGTTGACTGCGTTCCCTGTCATCCAAGCGGCGCGACCGTTTAAAAAAAATGCGTCATCTCCACGATGCAGATGATGACTACGGGTGAGTAGTTTGTCGTGAGTAATGACTTCGCCTTTGTCATTAATAATCATTCCATGCACCCCATTGAAGATATTACTGGTGGTGGAACTCCATTCTTCCCAGAGAACTGCATATTTGTTTCCCCCGATACCAATCAATTTTGGTCGTTCAGCATGGAGATTTGAGCTGGCCGAGTAATTCGTCAACCACTTCAGACGATTTGTGTACGAATTTCCTGCTGAAGTGACGGCAAGCGTGTCAGGTAGCGTTGGATCAATACTACTGTCGCTACCATTAATCCGCACGATAGCTAAGTTACGCGGGCCGTTGATCGTACTGCCGATAGTGGAAGTGCTTTCCGTTGCGAACAAGGCAAGATAGCGGTAGGTCGAATCATTTTCAATCAAAGCAATATTGCCCAGTCGTGTATAGGTGTTGTTGTCACCCAGTGTTCCTTTGATGCGCAGCAGGGGATAAGAAGTATGATTTTTTGCAAAAACGATATCGCGCGGATAAGCATCTCCGAGATGATGCTCAATAATACCTGTTCCATCATACAGCAGTCGCTGATCAAAGGAATGGCTGCACCAAATAGAAGATATCTTAGTGATTGCACCTGTTGTGGCGTTGAGCCGAGTAGAAAGTGCCTTTTGATGGCGGATACCATTGCTATCAGGATTTGTATTAATCCCATGAACTAATGCAATTTCATTTCCACCAACAGCAAGACGAGAGGTGGATGCCACCATTGGATTGATGATCATCTCCGAATTATTATTGAAAGCGTATCGAGCGGTATCTAAATCTACATTAAAAAGAACATTTCCAGCAGCATTCAGTTTGACTACGCGAACTATATTGCTCCGGTAGGTATTCTTTGGCGGATAATTCAACGTTATTTCACTGCTTTCATTTCTACCAGTTACATAATATCTATTTCCAGAGGAATCATTAGCAAGACCCATTATTGAGTCTAATATTGGTATCTCAGTGAGAGCTTGCGTGATTTTGTATCCGCCTGAAGATGGGGCTATGTGCAGCAGTGCGGCAATCTTAGGCATTGTTGTCAGCTCGAAATTATATGCCAGCACATCTAACTCGGTACCATTTGAGGCAACGATAATTGTCGGTCTCATTCCATATTTTGCGGAATGGCTCAATGGGCCTTGTAAATCGCTCGTGTTGGCATCAAACGGTTTCAATACAGATGAAACTGTGATCTGAGGAGAAGATATATTATTTTTTCCAGATAGAAGCAACATGAGCCAAGGCATCTCAGCTGCATAAGATGATGTCAGGTAAATGGCAAAGCAAATGAACGCGGAACAATAAATAATGATCTTTTTCATGATAGGCTATCTAAAGAAATATTTCAAACAGCTGACACTTTTTCTTTGTTCTCATCGCACCTCATACTGCTGCCGTCGGTACTGCACTGCTTCGGCAACGTGCGCAGAAAAAATCTGTTCTGATTCCGACAAATCAGCAATAGTGCGGGCGATTTTTATGATCCGGTGATAGGCACGGGCTGACAGACCCAGCCGCTCGATGGCGTTGTTGAGCAACTTGCGTCCCGCCTCATCCAACGGGCAGAAGGCTTCAAGCTGGCGAGGCGACACCGGTGCGCAACAGCACGGCTTCACCTTGTCGCCGAGAAAGCCGCAGGGTCCCTCCCGCGCTGCTCCAGAATTTTCGCGTCAAGAATACGTTCTTACAAAAGTAGCTGAAGCCAAGGCAAACTAACTGATATCGCAGTGTAGCCGGTGCCGCCCGCAGCATTCTTCTCTTTGGGATTATAGACCTTGCCTTTCGGGTCTGTTTCTCCTGCAAGCTGATTCAGATATTCCTGCACATCGGAATAACCGTCACGATCCCAGTCGGTGAACGCATTGGCGACATCAAGATTGCCAAACATGCTTCGCTCCCAAGTATCATCAATGCCGTCCTGCTCCGCATCCACGCTGCCATTCCGCACAACAATAACCCCACTGTTCAATGCGACAGGCAGTGCCGGGAAAGCCTTTGACATATCCTTTTCACCTTCCACTACACCAATAAAAATCAAAAATTTCTCACCAATCACCAAATCATAACCACCACTTAAACTATTCACCACCACCACTTCAATAACAAAAAATATTTTACACAACAATAAATATCAAATCAAACAAAATCAAATCAGCCTGCCCGGCCTTCACCCTTGCGCCGGCCAAAATGGCTTTGCCCGGAAGCAGTTTGTACACCACCGGGCTGGTGTACGTGACACCTCCAACCTGCACACTGCTTGGAGGCAGCGGATTCGGCGCAGGGGTCAAGGACTGCCACTGACTGGAGAAGGTGCCGAAAAACGGGGAATCAACCGCTGTCAGCAGGAACTGATGTTGCCCAGCGCATCTCCTCCTACAGTCGGCACCGCCTCAGCCACATGCGCCAAGCAATTGCTTGGCGCAGCCTCGGCAAAAAATCATCTTTTGCCACATTACTCAAAACGTTGCCGCCAGATCAGCAAAATCATGCTGAAACCTGTTGACATCCGGCTGCAACCGCTGAATAATAGGGACGAAGAGCTGAGGCGCAGGCCGATTCTGTTCCTTCTGCCGCTTGACGGGCAGCGGACACTTACCGTTCCTCAGCCTCAAGGAGGAGCAGATGCGGCACGATCTGCCTCAGATTGAGCTTGATGTGCAGCAGACAGAACGCAATCCGCTGCCCATGCCGCCTGATCTTCTCCAGATCAAGCCTGAAAAGCCGCAGCTCTTGTTCTGTTTGGAACAGATCGTCGCCCATCCGCCGCAGACAAAGCCTTGTCTGCGCTTCATTTCCTTCCACGGAGGCTGAACATGGCTCAATTTCCCTTAGATGCGGCCCACATTCTCGCCCTTGCCGACGCGATGATCGCGGGCTTCAAGGACAACCCCACAGTTTTCCCCTCGCCTCCTGTTTCGTGGTCTGATCTCAAGAACCTGCGGAACGCGGCAGCCGATTCCCTTGAGGGGCAGACAGCGGCTCAGGCGGCAGCCAAGGCAGCCACCGAGCGCAAGACCTCCGATTTCGCCGCGTTGGACGATGCCATGAAGGACGGCATCGCGTATGCTGAATTCACGGTGACAAGTCCGGCCGAGCTTGGCCTGATCGGCTGGGGGCCGAGGGCGGAGCCGACCCCGCTTGCCCCTCCCGGCCAGCCGTTCGTCTTGGAGATTGCCCGTCAGGATGCGGACTCGCTGGAATTGGATTGGAAAAAGCCGAGAACCGGCGGCAAGGCGGCCTTTTACCGGGCGGAGATGCGGACAGTCAATCCGGCGGGCGAATGGACGCTGAAAGGCACGGCCACCTCGACCAAGGTTGAGCTGACTGATCTTCCCGGCGGGACGCAGCTGGAGTTCCGCATCATCGCGGAAAACGCCGCCGGACAAGGACTGCCGAGCAACACGGTGACGGCGATGCTGTAGCTGCATTGCCGTAGTACAGGGGCGAAAATTTTTCGCCCCTACCGTGCCTGCATCTTCTCCTTCAGCGTGTTGTAATTTGCCTGAGCCGTATCAATATTCGGATGGCCGTTGGGGAATTTGGCTTTGAAGATGGCCAATGCCCGCTGATACAGCGGCTTGGCTTCAGCGTAACGGCCCTGCGAGTAATACAGCCAGGCCAGATTGTTCAGGGCAGCGGCCACGTGCGGGTGTTCCTTTCCGAGAAATTTTTCGCAAATCTCCAGCGACCGCCTGTACAGCGGCTCGGCTTCAGCGTAACGGCCCTGCGCATCATACAGTAATGCCAAATTGTTCTGGTAGGTTGCTACCGATGGATGGTCTTGGACGAAAACTTTTTTTATTATCTCCAGAGCGCGCTTGTACAACGGCTCGGCTTCAGCGTACCGGCCTTGAGAGTAATACAGCGAAGCCAGATTGTTCAGGCTGATCGCCACGTCAGGATGGTCTTTGCCGAGTTTCTCTTCCCAAATCTCCAGCGACCGCTTGTACCGCAGCTCGGCTTCCTCGTAACGGCCCTGAGACATATAAACTAAGGCCAAGTCATTCAGAGCAAGGGCCAGCTCGGCATCCTCTTTGCCTTCCTGCTCCCAGATCGCTAGCAAATGCTCAAGCCACTCCTCCGCCTGCTGATACTCGCCCATCTGATAGGCCATCTGCCAGGCTGAAAGCAGATAATCGGGATTGTCCGGCGCAAGGGCAACGGCCGCGGTATAATTGCGCAGGGCCTTGCTGTAATCCAGCCTGTCCTCAGCCAGCCGCCCGCTCTGGAGCAGGGCCGCAGCCGCAGTCTGGCCTGTCTCTTCAGCCACCCGGTCAAAAAGCAGCTCGGCCAGCTCGGTATCACCCTGCGCCAGCCGTTTCTCAGCCTCGGCCAACTGCTCCTTGGGCTGGCTGGCTGCTAATTGCTGCAATTTTTCCTGCGATTCTTCCAGCAGCCGCAGCTTCTCTTGGTAACTCTCATCAGGATTGGCTAACTTCCGCTCAATATCTTCCCGTTTCTGCTTCTCCAGAACGTATTTTTCATGCAGCTCAAGCAGGTCTTTCTTGTACTGCTCAAAGGTCAGCACGTTCCCGGCCTGCGATGCGCCGACATCGGGCGGATTGGAAGCAGCCTTCGGTTTGCGCAGGCAGGCATAGAATTTGGAACATACAAACCAGACAGCAGTAAGACATAATGAAAAAACGGCAAGCCCCCAGCCACTCCAAATTACATCTGGATTCTTTGGCAGCCAATGCAATGCCGCCTTAATCTGCGCAAGCAACTCCATACTGCTCCTCTTTTCTTCCGCTGTTTTCTTGCAACTGGCGGCGCAGCGGACAGCCTGTCACCGCACCTCATACTGCTGCCGTCGGTACTGCACTGCTTCAGCAACGTGCGCAGAAATAATCTGCTCTGATTCCGATAAATCAGCAATAGTGCGGGCGATTTTTATGATTCGGTGATAGGCGCGAGCTGACAGTCCCAGCCGCTCGATGGCGTTATTGAGCAGCTTGCGGCCCGCCTCGTCCAACGGGCAGAAGGCTTCAAGCTGGCGAGGCGACATACGAGCGTTGCAGTTCACCCCACGTTCAGCGGCAAAGCGGACTTGCTGGGTCCGTCGCGCCCGGTTGACCCGCTCGCGTATCGTCTGCGATGACTCGCCCACCGAGCGAGAGCTGATCTCCCGTACTGGCACCGGCGGTACTTCCACGTGCATGTCGATGCGGTCGAGCAAAGGGCCAGAGAGCTGGCTGCGGTATCGCTGCACTTGGATGGGCGCACAGCGGCACTGCTTCACCTTGTCGCCGAGAAAACCGCAGGGACAGGGGTTCATGGCTGCAACCAACATGAAGTCCGCCGGAAAACGGAGGCTGGCCGCAGCGCGGGCGATGGTGACTACTCCGTCCTCAAGCGGCTGTCGCATGACTTCGAGAACATGCTTCCGAAATTCAGGCAGCTCGTCGAGAAACAACACGCCGTTGTGGGCCAGAGAAACCTCACCGGGCCGGGGAATTTGACCGCCGCCGATCAATCCGGCATCAGAAATGGTGTGATGCGGCGAGCGAAAAGGTCGCGTAACCATCAGCGGCTGGGTATCAGAGAGCAGGCCGCCAGTAGAATAAATCTTGGTAGTTTCAAGGGCCTCGGCAAGACAGAGATCAGGTAGAATAGTTGGTAGCCGCCGGGCCATCATGGTTTTGCCTGTGCCCGGCACCCCGCAGAGTAGCAGGTTGTGGCCACCTGCTGCTGCCACCTCGAAGGCCCGCTTGACATGCTCTTGCCCGCGCACCTCGGCAAAATCGACCGAATATTCGCTATGCCTGCTAAAAAGGGCATCAACATCGGTGAAAGAGGGTTGGATTTCTATCTCGTTGAGCAGATACTGCGCCGCCTGCCGCAGTGTTTGCACCGCGATAATCTCGATGCCTTGCACCACCGCTGCTTCGCGTGCATTCTCTGTTGGAACGAGAAAGCGGCGGATGCCGTTAGTCTTTGCCTCCAGCACCATCGGTAAAACTCCGCGCACCGGACGAACTACGCCGTCCAAGGACAGCTCACCGACAATGGCGGTTTCGGCTAAATCTGGGCAGGGGAGCGCACCGGAGGCCGCGAGGATGCCAAGGGCGATAGGCAGGTCGTAGCCGGAGCCTTCCTTTTTCACTGCTGCTGGGGCGAGATTGACCGTGATCCGGCGCGGCGGGAATTCGTAGCCAGAATTTTTCACCGCAGCCCGCACCCGGTCTTTGGCCTCGCGTACTGCGCCTTCCGCCAACCCAACCGTGGAGAAGAGCGGCAAGCCGAGGGCCAAATCCACCTCCACTCGGACGAGTAAGCCGTCCACGCCGATCACCGCGCCGCTGAGTGTTTTAGAAAGCATGGGCTTATTGCGAATTATGAATCAGCGGGTTTTGATTTGATGGGTAAGCACGATGTTTTGATTTGATGGGTAAGCACGATGCCGTGGCAAACAAATTCACCACGGCGGAGAACAATGAGGAAGGAAGGCTATTTTTAGAAATTGCCCAAATCAAGCACGTCAAACATGGTGTACAATCCCTTGGGCTTGTCCGCAACCCACGCCGCAGCCAAGGCCGCGCCGCGTGCGAAGTTATCCCGGCTGTGGGCGCGATGAGTGATCTCAATTCGCTCGCCCGCGCCAGCGAAATAAACGGTATGCTCGCCGACAATATCCCCAGCCCGGATGGTCTGGATGCCGATCTCCTTGTCCGTGCGCTCGCCGATCATGCCGTGGCGCTCATACACGCCGACCTCGGCCAGATTACGGCCCAAGCCAGCGGCAGCCATCTCGCCCAGCCGCAGCGCGGTGCCGGATGGCGCATCCTTCTTCATCCGGTGGTGGGCCTCGACAATCTCCACATCGTAGGCATCGCCCAGCACAGCGGCGGTTTTCTTCACCAGCTTGAACAGCACGTTCACGCCCACGGCCATGTTCGGCGACTGCACGCAGGGGAAATGCCCGGCGGCGGTCTCGCGCAGCACAACGAGGTTGTCGGCGGTCAGGCCGGTGGTGCCGATCACCATTGCCCGGCCATGCTTGGCCGCAACCTTGATGAATTCCATCGTGGCCTTGTGGAAGGTGAAATCAATAATCACCTCGCCTTGATCAATCACTGATTCCAAGCCCGCAGATATTTTCACGCCGGTCGCGCCGAAGCCTGCCACTTCACCGACATCCTTGCCGATAAAAGGGCTATCCGCGTGTTCAAAAGCCGCGCTCAAGGTCAAGCCGGGATGCTGCCGCACCATGTCGCAGATGCGGCGGCCCATTCGACCTGCTGCTCCGGCTACAATTACTTTAGTCATAATGTACTCTCTTGTGTTGATAATGAGTCTGTCTCAAAGACGTTCTTCAGGTCAATGGTCATGTCTTCAAATATTCTTTTTTTTCTTCAGAATATCAGCTTTGATCAATCAATTTGATTGCATACACAACCGTGATGATATGATGGAGTCATATTTTTCTTTCAATTTTCCCGCGTTACATTCGGCAGCTCTACAGCCAGCGCGTTTAATTGTCCGCTAAGTTCACTGAGTCGATTTCTGAATAATTCTTGCCTGTCGAAAGAATGATTATTTCTCTTTGTTTCCATTAAATGGATTTCTCTTGAAATGCTATATAATTTTTCTTTTACAGCTTTTGGGAAATCCTCTGTATCGTACATGCTCAATATTAATAAATCATGACCGATCTTTGAAGCATTACCCTGTAATTCCTCAATTTTACCTTCGTTGAGCATCGTTTCCGCTCTATCATTCAGGCTCTTTAGCATCCTGATTTGCATCGCAAAATCTTTTTTAAGTGTTAAAGATACCCTTTGTGAAGCAAAAAAAGGATCAACTATCGATACCTTGATGTGTTTGGCTTTTTCCACGGCATCTTTAATGTCTTCTGTTAGGCCGCGATACAGACAAACTTCCCTACCAACAAAATTATCAATAGAATTTGCTGATTCATCTAACAAGACAGTCCATCCTTTCTGAATAGAAACATCTTTAATAGCTAATCTTCTTAATTCTTTAGATATCTCACTGTATCTTGATTCCAGCCTGCTGACCCAAGGATTTATGCTACGATCCTTCTCCTGTTCTCCGAAAATAATCAAGTCAAAGATCAGAGGAGCTATCTCTTGAAAAAACAAAAGAACGTCCTTTTGGTTAGTTGATATGTCTCGCTTTTTCCGTTCAACATCTTCTCTCGTTATATCGCCCTTTGTAATTTTTGAGTGACAAATAGGGCATAGCATCAAGAGGTTAAGCATGTCGTTATTCTCTGGGTTTTCATCAATATGATGAAAATGAAAATGATCGACATCCTCATTACCACAGAAAGGACATATCGATGATATTTCTTTCTGCAAAAGGCTTTTGGCTTTCTGGATAATTCTCGGTCTTTTCTTCATATTACAGCAATATATTATCAATAGAGGCAGTTGTTCATCAACTGCCTCTGCGTAATCAAATCAACCCCACCTTCTTCATCTCGGCAGTCAGCTTGTCCAAAGAAGCCTCGTCCATCTCGGTCATCGGCAAACGCAGTTCCGGCGAGGCAATCTTGCCGATCAGATGCACGGCCTTTTTCGCCGGAGCCGGACTGGGATAGCAGAACATCGTGCCCATGAGCGGGAAGAGTTTATAATGAATCTCTTTGGCCTTGGCCAGATCGCCGCGCAGAGATGCCTCCATCAGCTCGGACATCGCTTTCGGAGCCACGTTGGAGGTCACGGAAATCACGCCCTTGCCGCCGATCAGCACAGTGGGCATGGAGGTGAAGTCATCGCCGGACAAAACAATGAAGTCTTTCGGGCAGATGCGGATGATCTCGGAAATCTGGTTCAGGCAGCCGCAGGCTTCCTTGATGCCGATGACATTGGGCAGCTCGGCCAGCCGTGCGACAGTGGCCGGGGCCATGTTGGTGACGGTGCGGCCTGGCACGTTGTAGAGCACCACCGGAATATCCACCGCTTCGGTGATGGCCTTGAAATGCCGGTACAGCCCTTCCTGGCTCGGCTTGTTGTAATAGGGTACCACGGACAAAACTGCGTCCGCGCCGCTCTCTTTGGCTGACTCGGTCAGCTCGATGGCCTCGATGGTGTTGTTCGCACCAGTTCCAGCAATAACCGGCACCCGGCCTGCCACGGTCTTGACGGTCAGCTCGATCACCCGTTTGTGCTCGGCAAAGCTGAGAGTGGCGGATTCGCCTGTGGTGCCGCAGGGCACGAGGCCGTGAATGCCGTTGTCGATCTGGAAATTGATCAGATTGACAAGACTTTCCTCATCAACCTTGCCGTCCCGCATCGGGGTGACGATGGCGGTGATGGCTCCCTGAATTCTTTTTGCTGCTGTCATCGTGTTCTCCTTGGATTATAGCAATGCCTCGGTGTGCAATTCTCCTGCGTAAATGATCCGGGCCGGTCCTTTAAGGAAAACATTATAAACAATTGCCGCTGTTCCGCCAGTCTTAACCTTGCTCAGGTCGAACAAAATCATCAGCCGGTCATTGCCGGAGGTGATAATTTCGACGGGCGAAGTAGCTTCTCCCAACAAAGCGGCGATGATCGCGCTGGCAGCAGAGCCGGTGCCACAGGCAAGGGTCTCATCCTCCACGCCGCGTTCATAGGTGCGCACCTTGAACGCATCGCCGCGCTTTTGGACAAAGTTGACATTGGTGCCAGCGGGCTGAAAGATTTCGTGATACCGGATTGCCCGGCCAAGGCCGCGCACGTCGGTTTCTTCGATATTGTCCACAAAGACTACCGCATGAGGCACTCCGGTGTTGAGGCTGTGCAGAGTGAGCGGTGAGTTGTTGACTGTGATGGTCTGATGCAGGCGCAAGTCACGCGGCTCGGTCATCTTCACCGCCACTTCTTTGCCGGAAACCTCGGCCTCTATCAGCCCGGCCAAGGTTTCAAAGCGCATTTTGGCCGGAGCAATCCCCTGCATGAAGGCGAAGCGGGCCGCGCAGCGCGCTCCGTTGCCGCACATCTCGGCCACAGAACCGTCGGCATTGAAGAACCGCCAGCGGAAATCCGCCTGCTCAGAGTTCTCAATCAGAATCAGGCCGTCTGCACCGACCGAAAACTTGCGGCGGCAGACAGCAGCGGCAAATTGCGCCATTGAATCAGGCTTAATCAGCGACTGGCGGTGGTCAATGAGGATGAAATCATTGCCGGTGCCGCTCATTTTGACAAAGGGGATGGGAAAATTGGGTGTGTTCATCAATATTCTTCAGTTTGCAAAGAAGCGGTATTTTATAATGCAATACAAAGCGCGGAAGCCGTCTTTCATGCCGATCTTTTTACCTTCGGCATAGGTACGTCCGCTATAAGAAATGCCAATTTCGTAAATTCTGCATCCAGTTCTGGCAACTTTTGCCGTAATTTCTGGCTCAAAACCGAAGCGATCTTCTCTAATCTGAATATTCTGAATAATCTCCTTGCGAAAGACCTTGTAGCAGGTTTCCATGTCAGTCAGATTCAGATTAGTACACATGTTGGAAAGCAGGGTGAGAAGACGATTTCCCATCATATGCCAAAAATACAGCACCCTGTGCGCTTCAGAGCCAACAAAGCGCGAGCCATAAACCACGTCAGCCTTGCCATCCAAGATTGGCTGAAGCAATTTCGGATATTCAGCCGGATCGTATTCCAAATCTGCATCTTGAATCAGAACAATACCACCTGTCGCTTTGGCAATACCGGAACGCAGTGCGGCTCCTTTACCCTGATTCTTTTCATGAAAAACCTTGACTATGTTGTCGTCGCGCAGTTGCTCCATAACCTGCCGGGTGCTGTCAGTAGAACAATCATCCACGACAACAATTTCCTTGGTCAACGGCAGCTTAACTGACTGCACGGCATCAATCACCGTTTTTAAGGTTTTTTCTTCGTTATAGGCGGGGATGATGATTGAAACTTTAATATACTTTTTTCCTAATAAATCCATATCAAACGCCTCTGTTCAGCGTGAAAACAGGCTGATTCCTGCCTGCTTATTTTTTAAAAGTCAGCTCATTACAGCTTCAATTGCGTAATTTATAGCTTACTTCTTCTTTTTGCAAGAAAAAGACTACAATGTGATGATGATTTGAAAAAAAAAGAGGCAGGAAAAAATCAGGAGGGTCTGCCGACCGGCAGACCCTGTTTACACCTTAGAACTTGCAGCGAACACCTGCGCCGAAACGACCATATTCGGCTAAACCGTCAAACTCATCAACCGCGCTGCGTACCTCTAAGAAGAGAGATACATTGAAATCTTTTGGATCGCCATAGACGCGGGCACCAATGTTGGCCATAACATCTATGTCAGTGTCTCCTGAATCATCTTCCACATCGCCGGAGGTGATCCAGCCACCCACGCCAAGACCGACCCAGCCGTCAACATCGCCTGCCTTCCAGTTGTAGTTGGCAAAAACATCGAGCAAAAGCGCATCGTCACCATCTGCACCGTTTACTTGTGCGGCAGCACCAATCATGCCCAAGAAAGAGATGTTTTCAAAATCGCTGCCTGTAGCAAAGGGACTGTATTCTACGCCGAACCGTCCGAAGATGTAATCTGCTGGATCAGTCTGTTTGAAGTAGCCGAGATCACCAACAAACTTGAAAGGCCGTTCAGTCTCAACAACCGGCGGTAACTCCGGCAGACATTCCTGCGGACAAGACTTGCAGGCATCGGGATCTTTTTCAGTGCCATCCTTACATGCTTGAGAACAATCATCGCAGGTTCCTTTTGGCAGCAAGCATTTTTCAGGAACACCCTTGCATTCAGCGCGACATTTCTCAGGGTCGTTCGGGTTGTCCTTGCATGAGGCAGGACAATCTTTGGGAAATTTATCACAGACATTGCAACCGAGATCAGCGCAGACCGGAGAACAATCTTTACCAGTAGGATCGATGATACATTCTACCGAACAGTCATCGCACGTGTAGCATTTCATGTCCTTACAGATATCTGGGCAGCTTGTGTCTGTAGGATTCTTTTTGCATTCAGGGGTACAATCTTCACAGGACTGACATTTGATATCTGTA